>NZ_JBNDHZ010000001.1:0-185083 GCF_056755355.1 Luteibacter sp. HAY1-4A | reverse complement strand
AGATGTGTATAAGAGACAGTATCCGAACCATGCAAGGAACGATCCGCAAAGCGGGGCGCGGGGCGTATGTCGTCGCCGCCGCGCTGGCAGCCTCCGGCGCAACGCAGGCCACCGTCGTGATGAATTCGACGCGCTATGTCTATTCCTTCGTGCCGCTGCATTCCATGGGGTCCGAGCGATTGCACCGCGACGCACGCAGGCTGGACGCCGCGCTGGCCGAACGCCTCGCCGCGGAGAACATGGAGGCGGCCGCAACCGATGTGGACGAATCCATGCATCGTCATGCGCTGGCCATCGACGTGCGCGCCGACGGCGAAGGTTTGCGTCGGAGCAGTGTCCTTCCCGAGAGGGAGCTGCTGGAAGCCCAGCGGCCGGCGGAAGTGGCGGCCGGCGCCACGCACCGCCTCGTCATCGTGCCGGCGCGCCTCACGTTGGACCGCGCCACGGGTGTCGCCCATGGCGTGCTCCAGTGGCGCCTTGAGTCCACCGGCGATGCGACGCCGGTGGCCGTGGGACTGTTGCGTTACACGGCGGACGCCCGCGGCTATCCCGCGCGGCGCATGGCCTCGGCCCTGGTGACGAAGCTGCGATCCCTGGGTATCCGCTAGTACTCGGCAACCAGCGTGTGGAAGGGCCGATCGAGCTTCACGCCGCCCGCATCCCACGCCGGTGCTGGCTTGCCGTCCACGGTGACCTTCGCCGGCCGCTTCCGGTCGGGCCAGAACACGCGCACCGGCGTCCCGTCATGCAGCCCCTTGTCCAGCGTCACGGTGAAACGGTTGCCGTCGCGACGAGCGCTCATGGTGAGCGAACCGTACTCCACCGGTAGGCGGGTCACTGACAAACCCTTGCCGGCGACCCATGCCGTCGGCGCGCCGGGAAGGAGGTACAGGCTTTCGTCTGTTTCGCGCATCAGCATGCCGAAGATCGTGCGCGCGTATTCCGAGCCGATCCACGTATGGGGCATGTCGCCGAGATAGCCCGGGTGGCGCAGGCGCGAGTGCACAACCTCGGCCCACATGTTCCATGCCGGCGGGCGGCGGTCGCGTACCACGTCGGCAAGGAGTTCGGCGGCATCGCCTGGCCGGTCCAGGTGCACGTAGGTGAGTACGTTGCGCAGTTCGTAGGGTGTGTATGCATACAACTCGCCCGGCTTCTCGCGCTTGCGCACGTCGGCGAGGTAACGGTCGAACGTGGTCACCAGCGCGTCGTGCGGGAGCACGTCCATCTGGCCAGCAGGATCGATGCCGATCGATATGCTGGTAGGGTCGCCATCGCCGAGGTCGGCGGCCGCGGGAATGGTGTCCGTTCCTTTCCAAGCCATCGTGGCTTCGATCGATGCCCGCAACGAAGTGCGCAACGCCGCGTATTGTTCTCGCGCGTACGCCGCCAGCTGCGCATCGCCCCATTTTTCGGCCAACCAAGCGCCGTCGTGCCAGCCCTTCAGTGCCCAGAAGTCATCCCAGTAGCTGTGCGTGGGGCTGGAATAGCCCTCGTGGCTGATCGACGGCGCGATGATGCCGTGGAAACGCTCCGGTGCCGGCCGGTCGGCCAGGTAGCCGGGCACCATCGTCCGTTCGCGCAATTCCTGCATGAAGTGCATGGCTGCGCGCACTTTCGGCAGGTAGCTCTTCACGCTGTCCGGACCACCGCCGTACCGCGCCACATCCGCAACGAGGTTGATGAACTCGCCTTGGCTGTCGTACTCGATGTCGGAACCGAAACCGCGGTTCACGCTGCCGTCCGCGTTGAGGATGGGCGAGACGAGACCGTTCTCGTGCAGGGCATGGGCGGCGTACCAGTCGAGGTAATCGCGCGCCGTCTTCATTTCGCCCATGCGCAGCAGGATCGATGCCGTGGCGGCACCGTCGCGAATGAAGGAGCGGTTGTAGTTGCGTGGGCCGGCCTGCATCGCGTGGCCTGTCTGGTTCACCAGCATGTAGGCGGCCTGCGAGCGCAGGATGTCCACGAGCGATGCATCTGGCAGCGAAATGCCCACGCCGCCAAGGCGGGTCTGCCACTCGTCGGATACCTGCCTGGCCACGTTCTCATACCTGTCGGCAGTGAAGGCGGAGCGGTCGATCGCCGGCGGCTCGGGCAGATGTCCCTTTTCGTCGGCCGGCGCGTTGCCCAGCGGGAAGGCGACGACCACGTCGCGCTGCTCGCCCGGTGCGAGGTGCACGCGGTAGTCCAGCACGCCGGCCGCCAGCCCGTCGTCGTCGTGGGCGTCGCGGGCGGAGGGCACCGTGCCCGCGGCCACGTTGCCGGTGATCTCGGTTTCGCCGTGCGCGCCGAAGGGCGCGGCGCCCGCCGCGTCTACGGGGGTGAGCGAGGACAGCAGCGTGCGGCCTTCGACGCGGACGTCGGTGCGTGCCGCGTCGCCGACGAGGGCGATATCGTGGATCGGCGACGGTCCGCCATTCTGCCACGGCGGATTGACCTGGATGGGGCGCACGACCAGCGACAGCGTGCCGTCAACCGCGGTGCTTCCCTCATTGCGCAGCCGGTGACGCAGCAGCACCACGGGCTGGCCGTTGCCCTGCGTGGCAACCGCCTCGCTCGACATCACGAGGCCTGGTTGCACGGTCCAGCTCACGGAAGGTATCGGCTTCCAACCGTCGCGCAGCGCGTGCGTGCGTTGCGTGTTGTCGGACACCGCCGCACGGCCGGACGCGTCGCGCCAGATAGCCTGCACCTGCGGGCCGCCCTTGAAGGGCTCGATGTTGCCGTACTCGTCGAAGATGGATTTCTGCAGGCCCGCGGGCACGCCAACCGCCGTCCAGTAGACCTGCTGCATGTGCAGGGAGGACGGGAACAGTTCGGCGTGGGCGCGGGAGGCGGCGATCTGGTATCGCTTCATCGCTGTCATGACACGCGGCGGACCGAGGAAGCGCAGGCGCTTTATCTTCGGCGTGGCGCCGTCCTTCGTTCCGACGACGAGGCGCAGCGCTGTCGCCTCGGCCGAGGTGCGGGCCGCGAGATACGACGTGTCGCCGAGGCTGCCCGGATCGCTGTCGACCTTGCTCCACTGGCCTTTCGCGTCGCGTGCTTCCAGCGTGGCTCCGTCACGCGGACCGGCCCAGGTCACCTCGATGCCCGCGATGTCGAGCGGCCGGGGCAGGGTGATGTCCAGTTGACGCGCCCCGTGCGGACCCTTGCCGACGATCCCCCGGGTCCCGCCATCGGCCCAAAGGGAACCATCGTCCTTGCCGTCCAGCCCGGCGATGCGCGCGGCCTCCGTGGCGGCGAACGGATCGAATTCGAAGACCGAAACGCCCCAGTCCGCGGTCCGGACAGGTGCGGCGAGGCGGAGGTAGCGGGCCTCGGTGGCGGGAAAGACGATGTACTCGACGCCGCCTGGAGAGTCGCTCACGGTGTAGACGGGATGGAAGGTCTTGCCGTCCACGGACGCCTGAATCGCATAGGCTGCCGCGAAGCCGCTGTCCCAATGGATGCGCACGCCGCCGATCCTGGCGACCTTGCCCAGGTCCAGCTGGAACCAGTGGCCGGCGCTGAAGCCGCCGCCCCAGCGGGTGGTCTCGTCACGATCGATCGCGCGCGCCGGCGCCATGGCGGGCACCTGCTCGGAGGAACTGCTGGCTTTCCAGCCGCTGCGCGGCGGCAGGCCGTCTGCGGCGAAGGCGGGCGTGGCGAGGAGTGTGGCGAGCGCGAGGATAAGGCGCATGTGGGATCGGGCGTGCATGTTTCTACCTCCGGGGAGGTCCCCAAGCCTAGGCACGTAACGCGATGTAACCAACCCTTCGGCGTTAGAATCGTGCCTCTCGCAGGCAAGAAGTATCCATCCATGCGCAATCCCTTGCAGGAACAGCTCCTCAAGGCCGGCCTGGTCAAGAAGGACAAGGCCGCCAAGATCGTTCGCGACCAGGCGAAGCAGCGCCAAGGCAAGGCGCCCGCGGCACCCGCTGAAGAGCAGGTGGACGCACGCAAGCTCCAGGCCGAGCGTGCCGAGCGCGACCGCGCCCTCGCCGCGGAGCGCAACACCGAGGCTCGCGCACGGGAAATCCGCGCGCAGGTCCGCCAGATCGTCGAAACCACGCGCGTGAAGCGCGAGGGCGACGTCGCCTACCGTTTCCCGGACGGCGAGAAGATCGCCAGCATCTTCGTCAACGAATCCCTGCGTGCCCAACTCGCGTCGGGTGCGCTGGCCATCGCCCGCCTGGGTGACGGTTACGAACTCATACCGCGGCTCCCGGCGGACAAGATCCACGCCCGGTCGCCCGAAACCATCGTCCTCGATCACGGCCGGAAGGAAGGCGCGGCCGCGCAGTCGGAGGAAGAAGTGGACGACTACTACAAGCAGTTCGTCGTACCCGACGACCTGATCTGGTAAGACGCGATGACCATCCTCGTTACCGGCAGCGCGGGTCACCTGGGCGAGGCGCTGGTGCGGCGCCTGCAGGCCGAGGGTCGCGACGTGCGTGGGCTCGACATCAAGCCCTCCGCGCATACGCACGCCGTCGGTTCGATCCACGACGAGGCCTTCGTGCGCGACGCGATGTCCGGTGTCGCGCAGGTCATCCACAGTGCCACGCTGCATAAGCCGCACGTGGCGACGCATTCGAAACGTGAGTTCGTCGACACCAACGTCGGCGGCACCGTGGCGCTGCTCGAAGCCGCGGTGGCACACGGGGTCCGCTCCTTCGTGTTCACCAGCACCACCAGTGCGTTCGGCGCGGCATTGTCTCCGGCACCCGGCGAGCCGGCCGCGTGGATCGACGAGGACGTGGCGCCGGTGCCGAAGAACATCTACGGCGCGACGAAGATCGCCGCGGAAGGTATGTGCGAACTCGTGGCGCGGAAGGAGGGGCTGCCGGTACTGGTATTGCGCACCTCGCGGTTCTTCCCGGAGGACGACGACAATGCGCACGTGCGTTCCGCGTACGACACGGCGAACATGCAGGCCAACGAGTTGCTGTATCGCCGTGCGGACATCGACGACATCGTTGAGGCGCACCTGCTGGCGCTCGAGCGTGCGCCTGCGTTGAAGTTCGGCCGGTACATCGTGTCGGCGACGACGCCGTTCTCGCGCGGCGATGTTGCGGCGCTGCGTCGTGACGCCGCTGCGGTGGTTAGGCGCCTGTTCCCGGAGGTCGACGCGCTATATGTCGCGCGGGGCTGGAAGCTGCTGCCGTCGCTGGATCGCGTGTACGACAGCAGCCGCGCCACGCGCGACCTGGGATGGCGGCCGAAGCGCGATTTCGCGTTCGTGCTGGAGTGCCTGCGCCGCGGCGAGGATTTCCGCAGCGAGATGGCGCGCGCGGTGGGCGTGAAGGGTTATCACGAGACGGTCTTCGAAGACGGTCCGTATCCGGTCGGGTAGGCGCGCGCCTTGTAGGAGCCGGCTTCGCCGGCGATCCTGCGGCAGCAGGCAAGCTTGTCGCAAGCACCTATCGCCGCTGAAGCGGCTCCCACAGTGCGCTTCTACACAACGAACTTCCGTTCGTGCCGCAGCAGCCAGTCTTTTCGCCATAACCCGCCGCCATAGCCCGTCAGCGAGCCATCCGCACCGATGACTCGATGGCAGGGAATCACGATCGCGATCTGGTTCGCGCCATTCGCGCGCGCCACCGCACGCACGGCGGTGTGTCGCCCTGCCGACGCGGCAATGGCCGAATAGCTGCGCGTGGTACCCGGCGGTATCGCCATCAGTTCGTCCCACACGGCGCGGGTGAAGGGTGAGCCGTGCATCGCCAGCGGCGTCTCGAACGTGCGCCGCTCGCCGGCGAAGTACTCGCGCAGTTCCGCCTCGATGCGCTCGATCGTGGGCGTGCGGCCGAAGGTGATCGTGGATCGCGTCGCCGCGCGAAGACGCTTCAGCTCGTTCGGCAAGGCAGTGCGGTCGAAGAATTCGAGCAGGTGCAGCGACTGCGTGTCGGCCACGGCGAGCATGCTGCCGATCGGCGTCTCGATCCAATCGGCCTTGAGCCATTCGCGGCCGCGCAACTCGGCCGGACAGTCGCCCAGCAGCTTCACGATCGCCTCCCGGAAGCCGCTGCCCGACTCGTATCCCGCCGCCTGTTGCGCGTCGATGACGCTGGCGCCGGCGGCCAGTCGGTCCATGCCCCGGCCGGCACGGCGCAGGCGGGCCATGTCGAGGAACGTCAGCCCGAGGTGGCGCTTGAAGCTGCGCCGCACGGTGGACGGGTCGTACCCGAGGCGCACCAGGTCGTCCTCCGACCAGATCCTTTCCGGTTGGTCTTCGAGATGGCGCAACAGCGCCGAGACCATCGGCTCGCGCTGGCCCACAGGATCAAGGGGCCGGCAGCGCAGGCAAGGCCGGAAGCCCGCCTCGAAGCAACCCGCGACCGAATCGAAGAAGCGTGTGTTCTCAAGCCTGGGCTTGCGTGCGGGGCAGGTCAGCCGGCAGAACACACCGGTGCTGGTCACGCCGACGTACACGTGGCCGTCGTAGGCGGGATCGCGGTCCAGGAGGGCCCGGTAGAGGGTGTCGTGGTCGGGAAGGTCGAAGAGCATGGGCGCTAGGGTAGCTCCCTGGATTGCCCGATGCCGCCGGGAATCGGGCGGCGATTCCCGAGACCTCAGTTGCCTGCGTTGTAGGAGCCGCTATAGCGGCGAGACGACCTGGCGAGGGCGCCGCGAGCGTGCCCTCGCCGCTATAGCGGCTCCTACAACTGCCGGGGCCCGGCGACTTCGGCGCCTCAGGCCTTGTTGCGGTCCGTTTCCAGCGCCCGGTTGATGCGCAGGGCCAGCAGCGTGCAGGCCACGCCCGACAGCAGGTAGACGCTGACCGCGCCCAGGCCGAAGCGGTGGGACAGGCCCAGGGCCACCAGCGGCGCGAAGGCCGCGCCCACCAGCCAGGCGAAATCGGAGGTGAGGGCCGCGCCGGTGTAGCGGTAACGCTTGGCGAAGTTGGCCGTGACCGTGCCGGCGGCCTGGCCGTACGACAGGCCCAGCAGGGCGAAGCCGATGACCAGGAAGGCGTCCTGGGCAACCTTGCCGCCGCCGAGCAGCCAGGGCGAGGCGATGGCGAAGAGCCCGATCAGCACGGCCATGGTGCCGAGGGTGTTGCGGCGGCCCACCTTGTCGGCGATGACGCCCGAGGCCACGGTGGCCAGGATGGCCACGAAGGCGCCCACGATCTGCACGATCAGGACATTGTTGATGTCCTGCGAGCGGGTGAGAGAGATCCAGGACAGCGGGAAGATCGTGACGATATGGAACAGGGCGTAGCTGGCGAGGGCCGCGAAGGCACCGATGAACAGGTTGTAGCCCTGGGCCCGCACCATCTCGATGATGCCGATGGGCTCCAGTTGGCCCTCTTCGAGCAGCTGGGTGTATTCCTCGGTGACCACCAGGCGCAGGCGGGCGAACAAGGCCACCACGTTGATGGCGAAGGCCACGAAGAACGGATAGCGCCAGCCCCAGCCGAGGAAGTCTTCACGGGACAGCTGGGTGTTCAGGAACAGGAACAGCGAGGCGGCGATGAGGAAGCCCGTGGGCGCGCCGAGCTGGCCGAGCATGGCGTACCAGCCGCGGCGGTGCTTCGGGGCGTTGAGCGACAGCAGCGAGGGCAGGCCATCCCAGGAGCCGCCCAGCGCAATGCCCTGCAAGAAGCGCAAAACGGCAAGAACCACAATCACCGCGTAGCCGTTGGAGGTGTTCGCGGGCAGGAACGCGATGCAGACCGTGGAGGTGCCGAGGAGGAAAAGGGCGGCGGTAAGCTTGGTGCCGCGGCTCCAGTTGCGCTGGATCGCCATGAACAAGGTCGTGCCGATCGGCCGGGCGATGAACGCGAACGAGAAGATCGTGAAGGCCAGCAGGATGCCGTCCAGCTGGCTCAGGAACGGAAAGAACACCGACGGGAACACGAGGACGGACGCGATGCCGTACGTGAAGAAGTCGAAGTATTCCGAGGCGCGGCCGATGACCACCCCCACGGCGATCTCGCCGGGCGCGACGGCCGCGTGGCTGGTCTGGTGCTGGCGCCGGACGTCGCGTTCGGCGCCCTCGGTGGCATGGTGATCGGCGTGTGAAATCGACATCGTATGCGGCCCGCTCGGGGGGAGGTGGATGGCAGGATAGCCAAGGATCGCACTACTCGGCTTGCAGGGCCATGGGACAAAGTGTCCTATGGTGGCCGCGGGCCGTTCGGCGTATTTTTTCGTGTCCCCACGGTTGCCTCCATCATGCGAATGTCCATGAAGATGTTGCGCGGATTGCTCATCCCCGCCCTGGCCCTGCTCTTGTCGGGCTGCGACGCCGTGCTGCTTTCACCGTCGGGCGATATCGCCCGGCAGCAGCGCGACCTGATCATCATTTCCGTGGTCCTGATGCTGATCATCATCGTCCCGGTGATCTTCATGATCCTGGCCTTCGCCTGGAAGTACCGCGAGTCGAACAAGGCGGCGCATGCCGAATACGACCCGGACTGGAACCACTCCACGGTGCTGGAACTGCTGATCTGGTCGGCGCCGCTGCTGATCATCATCGCCCTGGGCGCCGTCACCTGGACCAGCACCCACAAGCTCGACCCGTACCGCCCGGTCGACCAGATCGAGCATGCCCGCGCCCTGGCCCCGGGCACCAAGCCGCTGGTGGTCGAGGTGGTCGCGCTCGACTGGAAGTGGCTGTTCCTTTATCCCGAACAGGGCATCGCCACCGTGAACGAGATGGCGGCCCCCGTCGACCGTCCCATCGAGTTCCACATCA
The DNA here is from genome assembly GCF_056755355.1 of Luteibacter sp. HAY1-4A. Taxonomy (NCBI): domain Bacteria; kingdom Pseudomonadati; phylum Pseudomonadota; class Gammaproteobacteria; order Lysobacterales; family Rhodanobacteraceae; genus Luteibacter; species Luteibacter sp. HAY1-4A. The sequence goes on along the minus strand of NZ_JBNDHZ010000001.1, from coordinate 176,392 downwards.
CGGCCTCCACCGTCATGAATGCGTTCTTCGTCCCGTCGCTGGCAGGCATGATCTACGCCATGCCGGGCATGGAGACCAAGCTCAACGCGGTCATGAACAAGACCGGCGACTTCGAGGGCATTTCGGCCAACTACAGCGGCGCCGGTTTCTCGGACATGCGCTTCCGCTTCCATAGCCTGTCCGACGCCGACTTCCAGGCGTGGGTGGCGAAGGCCAAGGCCGGCGGCACGGCACTCGGCCGCGAGGACTACCTGAAGCTCGAGCAGCCCAGCGAGAAGGAACCGGTGCATTACTACGCCTCGGTAACGCCGGGCCTGTACAACGCCATCCTCAACCGTTGCGTCGAGTCCAACCGCATGTGCATGAGCGACATGATGGCGCTCGACGCCCAGGGCGGACAGGGCATCGTCGGCACCTACAACGTCACGTCGCTCGACGCGGCCACCCGTTCGCGCGTGGGCATGGCCGACGACAAGCGTTACGTGGGCGCCCTGTGCGTTGCGAACGGTACCGGCGGCCAGCCGATGACGCCTGCCGGACGGCCGCTTTGAGCGCCCCGGCTTCCCACGAATTCAAGCCTTGCCGAGCCCGGTAATGAACATGCCCGATCTAGCCAAACTGATCTTCGGACGCCTCACCCTCGAGGCGATTCCGTACCACGAGCCGATCCTCATCGGCACCTTCGCCGCGGTGGCCATCGGTGGCATCGCGCTGCTGGCGCTCATCACGAAGCACAAGCTCTGGGGTTACCTGTGGAGCGAGTGGTTCACCAGCATCGACCACAAGAAGATCGGCATCATGTACATGGTGCTGGGTATCGTGATGCTGCTGCGCGGCTTCTCCGACGCCATCATGATGCGCGCCCAGCAGGCCATCGCCTTCAACGGCAATCCCGGCTTCCTGCCGCCGCACCACTACGACCAGATCTTCACCGCCCACGGCGTGATCATGATCTTCTTCGTGGCCATGCCACTGGTGACGGGCCTCATGAACTACGTGGTGCCGCTGCAGATCGGCGCGCGCGACGTGGCCTTTCCGTTCCTCAACAACTTCAGCTTCTGGATGACCGTGGCGGGCGCCATGCTCGTCATGGCGTCGCTGTTCGTGGGCGAGTTCGCGCGCACCGGCTGGCTGGCGTATCCGCCGCTGTCGGGCCTGGCGCAGAGTCCGGATGTCGGTGTCGACTACTACATATGGTCGCTACAGGTGGCCGGTGTCGGAACCACGCTGTCCGGCATCAACCTGATCGCCACCATCGTGAAGATGCGCGCGCCGGGCATGACCATGATGAAGATGCCCATCTTCACCTGGACCTCGCTGTGCACCAACGTGCTGATCGTCGCCGCGTTCCCGGTGCTGACGGCCGTGCTGGTGCTGCTCTCGCTCGACCGCTACGCGGGCACCAACTTCTTCACGAACGACTTCGGCGGCAACGCCATGATGTACGTGAACCTGATCTGGATCTGGGGCCATCCCGAGGTCTACATCCTGGTGCTGCCGGTGTTCGGCGTGTTCTCCGAGGTCACGTCCACCTTCAGCCGCAAGCGCCTCTTCGGCTACGCGTCGATGGTGTACGCCACGGTGGTCATCACCGTGCTGTCCTACCTCGTGTGGCTGCACCACTTCTTCACCATGGGGTCGGGCGCGAGCGTCAACTCGTTCTTCGGCATCACCACGATGATCATCTCGATCCCCACGGGCGCGAAGATCTTCAACTGGCTGTTCACCATGTACCGCGGGCGCATCAAGTTCGACGTGCCCATGCTGTGGACCGTCGGCTTCATGGTCACGTTCGTCATCGGTGGCATGACCGGCGTCATGCTCGCCGTGCCGCCGGCCGACTTCCTGCTGCACAACAGCCTGTTCCTGATCGCGCACTTCCATAACGTGATCATCGGCGGCGTCATCTTCGGATTGTTCGCCGGCATCAACTACTGGTTCCCGAAAGCCTTCGGTTACCGGCTGGATCCGTTCTGGGGCAAGCTCTCGTTCTGGTTCTGGCTGGTGGGCTTCTGGGTCGCTTTCATGCCGCTGTACGTGCTGGGCTTCATGGGCGTCACGCGCCGCATGAACCACTTCGAGGATCCGTCGCTGCAGATCTGGTTCCAGATCGCCGCTTTCGGCGCGTTCCTCATCGCCCTCGGCATCGGCGCCTTCCTGGTGCAGCTGTGGGTCAGCTACAAGCGCCGCGACGAGTTGCGCGACGTCACCGGCGATCCGTGGCACGGCCGCACGCTGGAATGGTCCACGTCGTCGCCGCCGCCGGAATACAACTTCGCGTTCACGCCGATCATCCACGACACGGATGCATGGTGGGACATGAAGGAACGCAACGCCGGCCGCCGCCTGGAAGGCTACCTGCCCATCCACATGCCGAAGAACACGAGCGCGGGCATCATCCTCGCCGGCCTGGCCTTCGTGCTTGGCTTCGCCATGATCTGGCACATGTTCCTCGTGGCTGGGCTGGCCTTCGTGGCGCTGCTCGTCACCGCCATCGGCCACACCTTCAACTACAAGCGCGACTACCACATCCCCGCCGACGTCGTGGCCCGGACCGAGGCCGCCCGCACGGAAGAGCTTGCCGCCCATGTCTGATATGCATGCCACGCCTTCCGCCGCCGTCGCGGAACAGGACGTCGAATTCTGGATGTCCAAGGACCATCACCCGGCCAACGGCACGTTGCTCGGGTTCTGGATCTACCTGATGAGCGACTGCCTCATCTTCGCCTGCCTGTTCGCCACCTATGGCGTGCTGGGGCGGAGCTATGCGGGCGGTCCCTCGGGTGCCGACCTGTTCGACCTGCCGCTGGTGGCGGTCAACACCACCATGCTGCTGCTGTCTTCCATCACCTACGGCTTCGCCGTGCTGGAGATGCAGAAGAACCGCCGCGGCACGATGATGGCCTGGCTCATCGTCACCGGCCTGTTCGGCGCCGCCTTCCTCGGCATCGAGCTGTTCGAGTTCGCCCACCTGATCCACGAGGGCGCGGGTCCGCAGCGCAGCGCGTTCCTGTCCTCGTTCTTCACCCTGGTCGGCACGCACGGCCTGCACGTGACCTTCGGCATCGTCTGGCTGATCACCTTGCTCTTCCAGGTGGGCCGCTTCGGCCTTACCCCCGCCAACAAGCGCCGCATCATGTGCCTGTCCATGTTCTGGCACTTCCTGGACGTGGTCTGGGTGGGCGTCTTCACCTTCGTTTACCTGATGGGAGTGCTGCCGTGAGCGCGCACATCGAATCGCACGAACACCACGACGCGCACGATCACCACGAGCACGACGACGGCCATAGCCCCAGCACCCTCAAGGGCTACATGATGGGCTTCTTCCTCGCCGTGGTGCTCACGGCGATCCCGTTCTGGCTGGTGATGGGCAAGGTCATCCCGAACTCGCAGACGCTGGCGGTGGTGATCCTCACCTTCGCCGCGATCCAGATCGTGGTGCACATGGTCTACTTTCTGCACATGAACACGAAGGCCGAAGGCGGCTGGAGCATGCTGGCGCTGATCTTCACGCTGGTCATGGTGGTGATCACGCTGTCGGGTTCCATCTGGGTCATGTACCACATGAACTCGAACATGATGCCGGGCATGTCGCACGAGATGACCGAGCAGCAGGCCAAGAACCTGCCCTGAGCGCGAGCATGGATACAGGCAACGACAAGCAGACGCCGCGCCGACCGCGCGGCGTCTTCGTTCTGGGGGCGCTGGCGCTGCTCGGCGCGGTGCTGTTCGCCGGGTTCATGGCGCTCGGCACGTGGCAGGTGCAGCGGCGGGCATGGAAGCACGACCTCGTCGCGCGCGTGGATGCGCGCGTCCACGCGCAACCTGTGGACGCGCCCGGTCCGGGCCAGTGGCCGGTGGTGAGCGCGGCGAACGACGAATACCGGCGGGTGAAGCTCACGGGTACGTTCCTCCAGGACAAGAGTGTGCGCGTGCGCGCCAGCACGGAACTGGGCATGGGTTCGTGGCTACTGACCCCGCTGCGGTTGCGCACCGACGATGTCGTGCTGGTGAATCGCGGTTTCGTGTCTCCCGGCTGGTGCGGCGGCAAGGCCACGTGCACCCCGGGCCCGTCGGGCGAAACCACGATCTCGGGTCTGCTCCGCATCAGCGAGCCGCGAGGTGCGTTCCTCCAGGAGAACGAACCGGCGAACGATCGCTGGTATTCCCGCGACGTGGCCGCCATCGCGGCCGCGAAGGGCTTGGCGCACGTCGCTCCCTATTTCGTCGACGCCGACGCGGCGTCCTCCCCCGGCCGTGGGGAGGGTAACGACGGCCCGGTGGGCGGCCTCACCGTCATCGCCTTCCCCGACAACCACCTGATTTACGCCATCACCTGGTATGCGTTGGCGTTGCTGACCTTGCTGTGTGCCTGGATCGTCTGGCGGGACGAGCGGCGCAAGCGCGGAACCTGAGGCAGCCCCATCGCCGCTGAAGCGGCTCCCACACAACGCCGGCAGCTTGCAGGACCTGCCTGGCAACCTGTGGGGGTCGGCTATCTGCCGGCGATCCCGCGGCAGCGGGCAACTCGCGATGAATTTCAATTTTCGGCCGCTCGCACGTCTTGTTAGGCATGCAGTCCCGTTATCAGCAAAGCGCGCCCTACGACGACCTTGCCCTGGACTGGGCTCGGGAACGGCCCGACCGGGGGCCGCTGGCCCTGGTGCTCGACCATGCCCGGCGGCGCGCCGCATTGCGTCGGTCGCTGCCGATGCGCGAGCGCCGGCTGGCCTATCTGCTCCGCACCCTCGCGTCCTTCCGCCGCCAGGCCCAGTGGCTTCGCCTGGTGGGCGCCTCGCGCACCATGCGCGCCGCGGCCGAGTCCAATCCGCGGGTGTACGAGCGCTGGCAGTCGCACTACATCTCGCGGTCGTTCGACATGGCGACCCGGGCGCGGCTCATCGAGGCGCACTACCGCTTCGTGGCGCGCGAATTCCCCGAGCGCCTGAGCAGCCGCCTGCTCAAGGGCCATGACGTGCGTCTTGCCACCCTGCCGCTCGGCGGCGGGGAGGTGGCCTACCTGCACGCGCGTTCGCCCGAACACGAATGCGCGGGCGAGCTGGGCCTGTACCTGCTCAACAGCGACAAGGAAGTGATTTCCTCCTGCACGATCACGTTCGGTGGAGCGGACGGGCTGCTCATCGGCGCCGTGCGCGGATCCTGGGCCTACCTCGGACGCGGCGCCATCGCACGGTTCACGCGCGCCACCGGCGGCGTTCGGCCGCGCGACCTGCTCTTGTCGGTGGTGCGCGCGCTCGCCACGCACTATGGCGTTGAACGGCTGCGCGGCGTGGGCTGTGAAGCGCACCCGCTGGATCGTCGCGCGGGAGTCACCGTGGCAGCGTACGACCGCTTCTGGCGGCGCCACGGCGGCGTGGCAGGCGCCGATGGCTGCTACGACATTCCGCTCGCCGGCACCACCAGCGGGCGCGCCGAAAGCGACGCGTTCCGCAACGAAGCCTGCGCGGTGGCGCTGAAGACGTTTGGACGGCCGTGATCCCACCGAAATCAGAAGTCGTACATACCAGTTAGCAGTACCACGCGGCCTTGCCGGATCGGCACGAAGGTCTCGTCGAAATTCACCGCATAGAGCGTTCGCGCGAAGAGATTCTTCACGCCCAGCGTTACCCGCCAGTTCGGTCCGTAGCGCGAGACGTTCGCCTCCACGCTTGCCTGGCCTGGAATGCCGAAATACTGGCCGTCGGCGCTCGTGCGGCCAAGGCTGCGGCTGCGCGCCAGCACGCCGGCCGCCACGCCCCACGGTTTCACTTCGCCCGCGCCGAAGCGGTAGCTCGCCCACACGGCGGCCTGGTGCTTCGGTGCGCCGGTGGGTTGCGTGTCGTCGTTGTTGCGGATGCGTGCCTCGGTAAGGCTCGCCAGCACATCCAGTCCGGGCGCGATCCTGCCGGCGAATTCCACTTCGAGTCCGCGGTTGGTCTGTCCGGGTCCCGGCGTGGCGAAGAAGGGCGGCTCGGGCGATACCAGGTCGACGCTGTGGTCCACGTGGATGCGGTACAGCGCAGCCGTCAGCCGCGCGCGCTGGTCGAACAGGTCGAACTTGCCGCCGACTTCCACCTGCCGCGACGTGGCGACGGGCAGCGGCTGGCCGTCCTTGCCGAGCAGCGGGTCGGGCTGGAACCCCGTGGACGTGTCGGCATAGAGGGACACGTCGGGCGAGACCTTGTAGACCACGCCCAGCTTCGGGATCCAGCGCGATTCGTGCACGCGGCGCGGCGACCCGTCGTCCCAGCGCGTGTCCAGGCGGTAGCTGGTGCGGCGCAGGGCGGCGAGTACGTTCCAGCGGTCGCCGATCGCTATCTGGTCCTGTAGATACAACCCGGCATTCGTCTGCCACGAACCGCCCAGGTGCTGCACGGTGGTGGCCACGGGCGCGATGAAGGCGTTGAACCGTTCCGAGAAACCGTTGGTGGCACGCAGATAGGCGACGGGCCGCGTGACGATCACCGCGTCGCGGTCTCCATGGTCGGCGAGCGCGCCTTCCTCGATGCTTCCGCTGCCGTTGTCGCCCGCATGCGTACGCGCAAGGTCGAGTCCCACGAGCAGGTTGTGGGTGACGTTGCCATGGCGGAAACTGGCGCTCAGATCGTTCTGCCAGGTCCAGTACGTACCGGAATAACGGAAGCTACGAGCCACCGCGTCGAGCGCGCCGACGAAGCCGGTGGAGAGATACGAAAGACTGCGGCCGTCGCTGCGCTGGCGCACGTACTGTCCCTGGCTGTGCAGGGTCCAGTCGCCGGCGAACTCGTGTTCCAGCTCGAATACGGCGCGAGTCGTGCGGAAGCGGGAGATGTCGGTGGGATCGTCGCTCGACCGCTTCGTCAGCGTCGCCGTGGAAACGGTCGGCCCGAAGAGCACCGAATGGTCCGGCCCTGGCACGCGGTTGTCCACGTATTCGAAACCACCCATCACGCGGGTGTGCGACCCCTCCCAGGCGAGCGAGGGTGCGAGATAGGCGCCGCGGCCGCCGCCGTAACCCTGCGGCGTTTTCTCGCCACGTTGCCCCGCGGCGACGAGACGGTAACTCAGTGTGCCGTCACGTGACGCCGCGCCGGCCATGTCGACCCCGAGCCGGCCGCCGTCGTACTCGCCCAGCGAGTACGTGAGGGTTCGCACCGGGGTCGCCTGCGGGCGCTTCATCACGACGTTGATCGAGCCGCCGAAATTGTTGTTCTGCGACGCGTCGCCGAGGATGGCTTCCGGACCGCGCAGAACCTCCACACGCTCGATGCCGATGAGCGGCGGAAGGTCTTCCGTGCGCGCGATGCCGTTGGGCATGCCGTCGGTCAGGCCGTGCCCGGCGTCGAAGCCGCGGATCAGGAACAACGGCGAACCGCCGTAGCCGTCCACGTACTGCACACCGGCGACATAGCGGGCGACATCGCCGATATCGACGGCCTGCTGCGATTCGATCACGTCGCGCGTTACGACCGTCACTGACTGCGGCACGTCGGACAGCGGCGTTTCCTGGCGCGTGACGGTACGCGTGGTATCGGCCTTGAAGCCGGTGCCGGAGACCAGGCCCTGCACGTCGACGGTGGCCAGCGGCACGACGGTGGTGGGATCGAACGGCTCGACCGGATCGACGGGAGCGGGCGTGGCGTCGTTCGGCTTCTGCCGTTGCCGCACGACCACGGTGCGGGGGTCGTAGCGCTCGCGCTCGAGGTCCGTGCCTTCGAGCAGTTCGTCGAGGGCAGCGTCGGGCGTGAGCACGCCATGGGCGCCGCCGGAGCGCCAGTTCGCAATGGCACCGGAGGCCGTGAGCACCTGCACGTTCGCCTGCTTGCCCCATGCGAGCAGCGCGGTGGCGAGTGGCTGGGGTGCGATGGCGAAGGCCATGGCGGGAGGGCCGCCTTCGCCCGGCGCGTCGGCGGCGCCGGCGGGCCCGGCAACGAGCGCCAGCGCGAGCGCGCCGGTGAGTACGCGCCGGCGCCCGCGAAGCATGTACTGCAAGACCTGCGGCCCCAATTTGTTTTAGGTGTTCAGCGCGGTCGGGCACCCCGTGCGGCGGTCGTCTGGCGTGCGAGCTCCAGTCGGTCGGGATAGGCGTCGACGCGGACCGGGAACACCCGCGGGAGCGCCGCTACCCAGCTGTCGATGGTATCGACCTGGACGGTACCGGTAAACGTCATGCGGCCCAGGGCGGGATCGGCAAGGCGGATAGGCCGGGCGCTGTAGCGGTTCACGTTTTCCACCACCGAGGACAGCGGCTCGTTGACGAACTCCAGCCGGTGACCGCGCCAGGCCGTCGCAGTCGCCGGGTCGACGTCCAGGATGCGCATGGCCTGGGTTTCCGGATCGAACGACACTTCGCGGCCGGCGCCGAGTTCGACGGTGGCGGCGTCGTCCTGGGCCGCCAGGGGCGACACGCGCACCCGGCCTTCCGTGACCGCGACGGTCACGCGGTCGCCCGTACGGCGAACGTTGAATGCCGTGCCCAGGTCGCGGATGCGCAGCGGGCCCGCGTTCACTACGAAGGGGCGTTCCGCGTGGGCCACGCGGAAGAAGGCTTCGCCGGCTTCCAGGTCGATGGCACGCTCCTCGCGCCCGTAGCGCGCCGTGACCGAGGTGGCACCGCCCAGTTCGATGCTGGAGCCGTCCGGGAGGTCGATGTCGCGATGGCCCGCGCGCTCGCTGGCGTATTGGCGGGGCGCTCCGGCCACGTCAGGACGCAGCGCAAGAAAGAGGCCCGCGGCGAGCACGACCAGCGCAACGGCGGCCGCGAGTCCAAGCACGAACCGGGGCGGCGCGCGGCGCGCGGCGCGGACGGGAGCGGCGAAGCGGCTCACGAAGGCGTTGCGGCTCGCCGCGTCCATCGCGGCCGTGGCCTCGGCCAGCGCGCAGGCCCTGTCGAAGGCATCGGCGTGACGCGGGTCGGCTTCCAGCCACTCGCTCCATTGCAGCAGGGCCGGCTCGGGCAGGGATGGATCGCGCAGGCGAGCCCACCAGTCGGCGGCGGTGTGCTCGACGTGCCGGTCGAAAGAATAAAAGGTGGTGGTCATTGGGGGTTCTCCGCGTGATCGCGGTGTTGGCGGCAGTGCGCCAGGGCGTTGCCGACGTGGTAGCGCACCATGCGCTCACTGAGGTTCATCTCACGGGCGATGGCGGCGAAGTCACGGCCCTCGATCACGTGCATGACGAAGGCCCGACTCGTCTTCGGTGGCAGTTCGTCCAGTGCCTGGCGCAGGTCGCGCCACTGTTCGTGGGCCGACGCGTGCCGCTCCGGAACCGGCGTGACGTGCCAGTCGTCGTTGTCCGGATCGGGCGGCGCCGCGGCCCGGACGTTGCGCATGCGCAGCCGATCGACGGCCAGGTTGGCCGCCGCGCGGAACAGGAAGGCACGGGGAGAGTCGATCTTCGTGCCCTCGTCGAGCGAGAGCAGCTTGAGATAAACCTCCTGCGCCACCTCCTGCGCGTCGGCCAGGGAATTGAGGCGCGCGCGAAGAAAGGCGACCAGGGCCGCGTTGTGCTCACGGAAAAGGACGACCACCTGGGCCGCCCGCGTACCGGGAGGGGGAGCACCCGTCTCGGATGGATCCATGGTCTGCCTGACTGCGTTCATGGGGCGGTAACTAATGGTCGCACGGTGGGAAATCGGCGCCCGTACGGGCAGGGACGAACGCCGATTTCCGCACCGGCGAACACCCTAGACGTCCCAGCTCCGGGAAATTGAAATGACCGGCCGCCGAAAGCGCGCACTCGCCGCTAAGGAAACGGTAGGGCAGGTGACGTGGCGGTCCGTTAGGATGCGCGGAACACCTGCCCAGACCCCTCCATGTCCCATATCGACGAACGCTCCTCCCGCCGCGAGTTCGGCTGGTTCATGCTGATCGCCCTGGTCGTGCTGGCGGCCGGCATCGGCCTGCGCGACCCGTGGCCACCCGACGAGCCGCGCTTTGCCCTCGTGGCCCGGCAGATGCTCGAATCCGGCCAGTGGCTGTTCCCGCACCGGGGCGTCGAGCTGTACTCCGACAAGCCGCCGATGCTGATGTGGACGGAAGCCTTCTGGATGTGGCTCACCGGTGGGTGGCGCGGCGCCTTCCTGCTCACGTCGCTGCTTTCCGGGCTGGGCACGCTGGCCCTGGTCTGGCACCTGGGGCGCCGGCTCTGGAACCCTCGCGTGGGCCTCGTCGCCGCCACCCTCGTGCTGGCGACCATGCAGTTCGTCGATGTGGTCAAGCACGCTCAGATCGATCCGCTGAACCTCTTCTGGATCACCCTGGGCAACACCGGCATCCTGCTGCACTGCCTGCGCGGCCCCAATTGGCGCATGTACTGGCTGGGCTGCTTCGCCGCCGGCCTTGGTGTCATCACCAAGGGCGTGGGTGTCATCGCCCTGCTGATGCTGCTTCCCTATGTGGTCATGCGGGTGCGGCATTGGCCCGGCGTGACTCGCACGCAAGGCGACGGCTGGCGCTGGGCGGGCGGCGCAGTGGCTTTCCTGCTCGCCATCGCGTTATGGCTCGTTCCCATGCTGGCGACCGCCTACGGGCTGCGCACGCCGGAATACCTGGCCTATGTGCAGGACATCCTGTTCCGGCAGACGGCGGAGCGTTACGCCAGTTCCTGGCAGCACGAAGAGGCGCCCTGGTTCTTCCTCCTGGTGATCCTCCGCCTGTGGATTCCCACCTGGCTGCTGCTTCCGTTCGTCGTGCCGGGATGGCGGGCCTCCCTGCGGCTACGCGACCCGCGCGTGTGGATGCCGCTCGTGTGGGTCTTGCTCGTACTGGTGTTCTTCTCCATACCCAGCGGCAAGCGTGCGATCTACATCCTGCCCGCGCTGCCCATGCTGGCGCTGGCGATGGCGCCGGAAGTGGCGGCCTTGCTGAAGACCCGCTGGCTTCCACGGGTTGCGTTCTGGATTGCCGCCGGTTGCGCCGTCGTCTTTGCCGGCGCCGGAACCTGGGCCCTGCTCAAGGCGCCGAAGACCGCGCAGCGCATCGCCGAGGGGTACGAAATGGGCGGGCACGGCCAGCCGTTGTGGTGGTGCGTGATCGCCGTGGGCCTGGGCTTTGCGGTCGCGGCCGCGGTGTTCCGCCCGCGCCGCGGCGTGGCCGCGCTGCTCGCCGGCATGGGGCTCGCCTGGATCATCTGGCCCGTGGGAACGTATCCGCTGCTGGACGCCAACCAGTCGGCGCGTCAGCTGATGGAAGAGGCGGACCAGCATGTCGGGCCCGACGGCCAGCTCGGCCTCGTCCTCTGGCGCGAGGAACTCATGTACCAGGCACGTCGCCCGGTCGCGGAATTCGGGTTCGCGCGGGACGCCTCGGACCAGCTCCGCGACGGCCGGGCCTGGCAGGCCGCGGACCCGGCGCATCGTTGGCTGCTCGTGAACGAGGAAGCCCTCGATGCCTGCGTGATTCCGGCGAACGTGGTGTCGCTGGGAGTGGCGAATCGCATACGGTTCGCGTTGCTCCCGGCCGAGGCGTCCAAGCCCGGTTGCATGCCCGGCACTGCCCAACCGTAGGAGCGCGCCCTGTGGGAGCCGGCTATGCCGGCGATCCCGCGGCAGTGGGCAACCCTGCCGCGAGCACCCATCGCCGCTGAAGCGGCTCCCACAGATGCGCATCGAGCGCCGTCACGACACCTTGGGCGCCTCCGCCTTCGTCCTCCGCAGCATCCGCTCGTACTTCTTCTTCGTGCGCGACGCGTTGTGCGCGCGGCTCATCGAGCAGTGCGGGATGATGTTCTTCTCGCCGAAGCCGTCGATCATGACGAGACGCGGGCCGCCGCGCGAATCTTCGCCGTACACCACGTTCCACGCATGCAGGTCGGCGGCGATGGTGTTGTGCGAAAGCAGCCGGGCGTAGAAGGTCTCCAGCTCGGCCTGCGTCTTCGCCGTGAACCCCTCGGCCTTCACCCAGTCGTGCAGGGTGGGCGCAAGGCGGCCGTCGGGCGTGCGCACCTTCTCCACGATCTGGCCCAGGCCGATATCGGTCATCTCCAGGCCGACCACGCGGGCGATGGGCGAGGTGCCATAACCACCCACATAGATGCCGGTGACGTATTCGCGGAATTCGCGCACGAAGTCCTTGTACGGGCCGCTGCGGGCCATGCGGCGGTACCACGGGGCCTTGTTCCAGCGCTCCTCGATGGAGGCGCTGGCGATCACCTTGATCAGCAGGTCGGCATCGTCCGGGTGCTGGTACACCTCGCGGACGTGCCCGGTGGCGATCGGCGTGGCCTCGGCCAGTCTGAACATCGTCGGTCCTCGCACGGCGGCCGAAAGGCCCCCGTAAGTTGTCGAAAAGGCCGTCAGTGTAAAGTCTTGGGCCTGTAACATGCGTCTTCCACGCGTGGCGGCCGCCGCGCCCACCCGGATCACACAACGTGCGCAAGCTTACCTGGCGTTTCATCGTCGCCGCCCTCGTGTTCCTGACCCTGTCACGCGTGGGCCTTTCCCTGTGGCAATGGACACGCGTCCACGATGCCGGCGGCCTGTGGCCGATCCTCCTGGGCGGCTGGCGCATCGACCTCTCGCTGGTGGCGATGATCGTAGCCTGGCCCGCGCTGCTGTCGCCCTGGCTCGGCCATCGCGCGTGGCCCACGCGTATCGCCGCGTGGTGGCTGCGTTTCTGGTGGCTGGCGTTCGTGCTGCTGGAAGTGTCCACGCCTCAATTCATCGTGGAATACGACACGCGCCCCAACCGCCTCTATTTCGAATACCTGACCAGCCCGAACGAAGTGGCGGCCATGCTCTGGCATGGCTACAAACTGTCGGTGGCGGCCGGCCTGGTTGTATTCGCGCTGGTCGGCTGGCTGGGCTTCCGGCTGCTGCCGACGCGCCGGCCCGATGCGCGGCCGATGCGCGGCTGGCTGCGTCCGGTGGCCACCGTGCTCGCCTTCGTCGTGCTCTTCCTCGCCGGACGCGGCACGTTGCAACACCGCCCGTTGAATGCCTCTCAGGTGGCGTTCACCAACGACGCGATGGTGAACACGCTGCCGCTCAACTCGTTGTACAACGTGCTCAACGCTGCCATCGCCTTGGGCAACGAACGTTCGGCGTCCGCCGTGTATGGCAAGATGCCCGAAGCGGAGATGCAGTCGATCGTGCGCAGCACCGCGGGTTTCGAAGGCGCACCGCTCGATCCGCAATACCCGAGCCTGCATCGCCAGCAGGCCACCCGTCAGGGTGAAAAGCCGCTCAACCTGGTCATCATCCTCGAGGAAAGCCTTGGCGCGCAGTTCGTCGGCAGCCTCGGTGGCGCCGGTTACACACCGGAACTCGACAAGCTGTCGAACGAAGGCTGGTGGCTCACCCGCACGTATGCCACCGGCACGCGCAGCGCCCGCGGGCTGGAAGCGGTGACCACCGGTTTCCTGCCCACGCCGGCCGAAGCCGTGCTGAAGCTGCCGCGCAGCCAGCGCGATTTCTTCACCCTCGGTGCGCTGCTCGACACCTTCGGTTACCACACGCGCTTCCTCTACGGCGGCGAGGCGCACTTCGACAACATGCGCTCGTTCTTCTTCGGCAACGGCTTCAACGAGGTCGTGGATCGTGCCACGTTCAAGACGAAGCCGGCCTTCGTCGGTTCCTGGGGCGCGTCCGACGAGGACATGTTCAACGAGCTGCACCAGCGCCTGCTCGACGATGGCGACAAGCCGACCCTAACCGTGGCCTTCTCCGTGTCCAACCACACGCCGTGGGAATATCCGGCGGGCCGCATCCAGGCCGAAGGCGATCCGGCGAGCAATGCGAATGCGGTGCGCTATGCCGATTGGTCCATCGGACAGTTCTTCGCGAAGGCGAAGCAGTCGCCGTACTGGAACCACACGGTGTTCCTCGTGGTGGCCGACCACGACGCGCGCGTGTTCGGCGCCAGCCTCGTGCCCGTGCGCCACTTCCACATTCCCGCGCTGATCATCGGCGCCGGTGTGCCGGTGAAGAAGGACGACCACATCGTGAGCCAGGTGGACCTGGCGCCCACGTTGCTTTCGCTGATCGGTATCAGCAGCGAACATCCGATGCTCGGCGCCGACCTAACCCAGCGCTATCCCGACCGCGCCATCATGCAGTACGGCGACAACTACGGTTACCTGCGCAACGACACGCTGCTGGTGTTGCGCCCGAACCAGCCGGCCACGCAGTACCACTACACGGTGGACGGGGAGAAGCTCGCACCCGAGGCGGTCGACCCACAGCTGGAAAAGGTGGTGCTGGCGCATGCGCTGTGGCCGAGCTGGGCCTACGGAAAGCAGCGTTACCGGCTTCCGCAGGCCGCCGACAAGGCGCCGAAGAACTGATGGCGCCGCGCGAAAGCTAGGCTTCTTCGTCGCTCGGTGCTGCTCGCGACCTCACTTTCAACTCCAGATGCGGAGACTCGCCGTCCTGTCCACCGTCGCCTCCAGCGACCTGGAAATAGAACCTTGCGTTATATCCCAGACAATTCATGATGAATGATCTATCAGCCAGCGAATACAGGGGGTACCCGCCGACGATCACGGATCTCGATACGAACATCGGCGGGTAGAAGAGGGGGTCGCCGAATTTTTGCGCGAAGACTGTTACCGAGTGCACGAATGAAGACAAACCAAGACTCGGGACTCGAAGGATGGCGCCTTCTTCCATAAGGCCCTCGATGTAAAGCGTGCCCCCCTCCGACTGCAGGCACGTGAGGGCGGGATATGGCTCCTGTGTCACGTCTCTCTTGAAATATCGCATGTTGGATCTCCTATCCGGGCTGCGAAACGGTATCGCCACTGTTTCCATATGCGCACTTCTGCGCATGGGCAAAGTAACGCGCCGTTTCGAAACAGCCTATAGGTCGAGCGTTGTAGGCGCGGTGCGGCGCCGGCGCATGCGCTGTGGCCGAGCTGGGCCTCCGGGAAGCAGCGTTACCGGCTGCCGACCGACCTATTGACACGGTTCCTCGCAATTGCTGTACTGTGTGCACTAGTACAGACGGTGCACTGCGATGGCCCGTACCCAAGCCCTTCCGATCCAGATCGTCACCGGCGACCCGCGCCCGATCGGCAAGCAGATCGTCGACGCGGTGCGCATGCGTATCGCTACCGGCGAACTCGAACCCGGTGCGCAGCTGCCCAGCGTGCGTGGCCTCGCGCAGCAGCTCACGATCAACCCGAACACCGTGGCGAAGGCATACGCCGAGCTGACGGCGGAAGGCTGGCTCGAAGCACGGCAGGGACTGGGGCTGTACGTGGCGGCGCCCCGGCAGCGGCTGAGTGCCGGCGAGCGCGACCGGCGCATGGATGAGGCGATCCAGGCCTTCATGCACGAAGTAGTGGCGCTCGACTATCCCCCCGACCGTGCCATCGCCCGGCTCGACAAGGCGTTGGCCGTACTCGGGAGGAAGTCCGCATGAACGGGCCGGCGCAGGGCGAGTTCGTGATCGAGACGCGCGGCCTGACCAAGCGGTACGGCCGCAAGACGGCTATCGATCGGCTGGACATCGCCATTCCGGCAGGCAGCATCCATGCCTTCGTGGGTGCCAATGGCGCCGGCAAGTCCACGCTGTTTCGCATCCTGCTCGGCTTCCTTCCCGCCACGTCGGGGGAGGCGCGCATCCTTGGACGCGACAGCCGCCACCTCACGCCGGCCGATCGCGAACGCATCGGTTTCGTCAACGAAGAACACACGTTGCCGGGCTGGATGACCGTGGCCGCCGTGACAGCCATGCAACGGCACCAGTACGCGCGCTGGAGCCAGGCAGCGTTCGACGAAGTGATCGGTCACTACAACGTCGAGCCGGCGCAGAAGGTCAGCCAGTTGTCGCGCGGGGAGCGCGCAGGTTTCAACCTGGCGCTGAGCCTCGCGCAACGACCCGAATTGCTCGTGCTGGACGAGCCCACGCTCGGCCTCGACGTGGTGGCGAAGCGCGCGTTCCTCGAAACGCTGCTGCACTCGAACGCGGCGGAAGGCTGCACGGTGATCTACTGCTCGCACCAGATGGAGGAAGTGGAGCGGGTCGCAGACAACCTCATCATCCTGGAACGCGGCGCGCTGCGGAACATGTCGTCGCCCGACGATTTCCGCTCCCGCGTATCGCACTGGGTTGCCGATATTCCGTTCCGCGGTCCGGACCCGCGCATCGTGCCCGGGCTGCTCGACGAGCAGCGCATCGACGGCGTGTGCCACTACCTCGTGCTGGACCAGGGCGAAGCATTCGCCGACTTCCTTCGCGCCTGCGGGGCGCGGGACGTTCATCGGCTACCGGTGAGCCTCGACCGTGCCGTCAACGGTTTCCTTTCCAAGCAGCACGCGGCGCCTGTGGCCGCCTGAGCCACACCTGCCAAGGGGACACTTCCATGCGCGACATCTTCAGGGCCGAATGGCTGCGTTACCGACTCTCGGTGCTGGTGTTCGCCGTGGCGCACCTGCTCCTGCTTGCGTTCTTCAACCGCCTGGTCGACCTCGGACAGCAGCCGCTCAACGTCTATCGCATCTTCGCGGGCGTCTATATCGCCATCGGCGTGCTGCTCGGTCTGCACCAGATGGGGACATGGCGCCGTCCCAACCAGTGGATCAATCTGCTGCACCGCCCCGTTGCGCCGCGACGCATTGCGATGGGCCTGCTCGCCGCCGGCGGACTGGCATTGCTGTTCGCCGTGCTGCTTCCGTTGCTGGCCGTGCTCGCCTGGCAGGCGTGGGGTACCGCGCGCCTCGCCGAGACGCGTCATGTCCTGCTCGCCATGGCGGCCTTGCTGGTCGCCGTCTGCGGTTACCTGGCCGGTGCCTACGCCATGCTGGCAAATTGCCGGTATGCCGCCGCGGGACTCGTGCTTATCGCATGGATAGCCGCCGCGCAGGCATCGGGAGCCGCCGCGGTCGCCGTCCAGGGCATCGTCTGCGCGTGGCTGTTCGCCATGGTGCTGATCGCATTCCGCGTCGACCTGGGGGAGCCTCCGCGCTCGGCGCTCGCCATGGCAGTCAACGCGCTGACGGTGCAGACGGGTGCCTATCTGGTGCTCGTGCTGCTGGGCTTCGCCGGGGAACTGGGTTGGATCGTGCAGGGCACGCATCCGGCCAACATGAGCAATCCGCCGAAGGGTGGCCAGGTCGAGACGGAACGCCTGTCGGCGCGCGATCGCATGCTTGCCGGCCTGTCGTACGCCACCGGCCCGGATGTTCCCCTTTGGCGCGAACAGGTGGCGCTCTCGGAGGTGCATTCGCTCGATCGGCAAGTACGGGGCATACCCGAGCGCGGCGACCTGGGCAACGCCACGCCGGCCGAATTCGACGACCGCGAGCAGCGCGTGCGCTGGACCTTCAGCCACGATCGCATGCGCTTCGAGGGTGCCAGCATCGTCGATGGCGGCCGACGGGGAGAACGGGGCATCGGTGCGAACGACGATGCCTTCTCCGCCGTCGCGACACCGGTCGGCTCGCTGCCGGGCATGGGCAAGGACGATGTGGCGCTCGTCGCGGGGAACGCGCTGTACCAGTACCGCGCCGCAGCGGGCCGCATCGTTCCGCGCATCATTCTGCCGCGGGGCGAATGGGTGCTTGGCGGCACGCCGGTGGGCGGCAGTATGGCGTTGCTCGGCGACCGCGCCGTATATGTGTTCGACGGACGCCACATCGGCGACGGGGACGCCCCCGTGCTTCCGCGCTACCGCATTCCTTTACCGGGCGCGATGGGCGACCTCGCCAGCGCCGACATGGTTGAACTCGTCGATGGGTACCTCTTGTCTTTCACCTTCAGCTGGCGCGCATACGACATGCGGGGTGCGGCGCCCTACCAGACCGTGATGTGGGTGAACGACGCGGGCAAGGTGAGCCCCGTGGCGACGCGAGCGCTACACCAGGACTTTCCCACGTTCTACAGGTATCGGAAGTGGTGGGCTTCTCCCGCGATGTATTCGCTGTGCGCGTGGGCCACGCAACTGTTCTCCGCGCGGGATCCCCTGGAAACGAACGCCACGCCTCCCATCCCCGAAGACATGCGTGCGCTGGCCGCCGCGATCGCCCTCGCAGCGCTCTGCATTGGCGGATGGCTGGCGTGGCGTCGCGCGCCGCGGTTGCCCGGGCGCATCGCCTGGACACTGGCGTGCGGTGTCATCGGAATCCCGGCGCTGGTTAGCCTCATGCTGCTGGTTCCACGTCGCGAGGTATTCGCGGCCGAAGGCGCGAACGTCCTTTCCACCACCTGATCCATCGCCAGGAGTGAATCCATGAAACCGTTCCGGGACTGGCTCGGGGCGCTCCTGGCGCTCGCCCTTACAATGCCTGCTTTCGCGACCGACGCCGCCTTCCGGCAGGCGGTGCGCGACGAGCAGGCGCGCGCAAAGGCGCCGCGTTTCGAGCGTGCCGACTTCCTAGTGCGGCCGTCCATTACCCACGTCGCGCTTTCGCCGGACGGCACCCGGTTGGCCTTCCTGCGTGGTACGGACGAGCGGCGCGGACTCTGGTTGAGGGAGCCGGACGGAAGCGAAAGGCAACTTCTGGCCTCCAGCGATGCGACCGATCTTTCCTGGACGCACGATGGCCAGTGGCTGTTGGTCGTCTCCCCGCGCCGCCTCTTCGCGGTCGCGATGGCCGGCGGCCGGACATCTCGACTGTTGACGCAACTCGGCGGCATCGACGAGCGCACCTTCATGGGCGTCGACCCTTCGCGGCCGGCATCGGTCGTCGTGCACGAGCGCGAAGGGCGCTTGCTGCGCATCGATATCGATGGCAGGCAGACCGTAGTTGCCGAGGTTCCGCAACGGATCGACGGCTACGCGTTCGATCGCCTGGGCCGCCTGCGCTTCCTGCAGGCCATGCAGGACGATGCGCTCGTCATCTGGCAAGTGCCGCCTCGCGGCGCGCTGCGTGAGGTGCTGCGATGCGCTTCGATGCACCGTTGTACCTTGTGGCCGCTGACGGATGACGAAGGCAGGGCAGTGGTGCTCGGGGACATCGGCCGAAGCCGGAGAACATTGCAACGCCTGGAAACGGGTGGCCGCGTAGTGAACTTGCTCGACGACGACCGGCCCGACGGCGAACTCGACGAGGTTGCCGCAGATCCGGCATCGGCAAGTCCGCTGCTAGCGCGGTTCGCCGGCACGACGGTGCACTACCGGGGCACGGATGCCTCGGCGCAACGGCATGTCGACGCCATCGAACGGCGCTTTCCGTCGCGCGCGCTGCTAATCCAGCCTGGCGCCTTGCGCTGGCTTGTGACGGAGCGCGGCGGGTCCCTGCAAGGCCCCCGGTACCACCTCTACGATCCGGCCAGCGGACATGTCGACGATGTGCTCGCCGACCCGCCCCGCTACGCTCGCGGCGACGGACCCGCGCACTGGCTTCCCGAGCGCGCGATGGCACGGCAGCTTCCGTTCTCCTGGACGGCTTCCGACGGCATGCGACTGCACGGATTCGTGCGCATACCGCCGGGCGTGGACCCGGCGCGGGTGCCACTCGTCGCCGTGATCCACGGCGGCCCGTGGGCGAACGTCGCCGCCGAAGAGTTCGGTTCCGGCTACGCGCAGTTCCTGGTGAATCGCGGTTACGCGGTCTTCGAGCCCAACTTCCGCGGATCCACCGGCTTTGGTCGCGACTACATGCTCGCCGCGGCCGGCGACTTCGGAAATGGGCGGGTGCACGCGGATATCGTCGAAGGCGTGCGCGCGTTGCTGGGCGATGGCGTGGGCAACCCGGAGCGAGTCGGCATCGTCGGTGCTTCCTTCGGCGGCTACGCGACGCTGCTTGGCCTGACCTGGCAACCCGATCTGTTCCGTGCGGGTGTGGCACTGGTGCCGCCTCCCGACTTCGCATGGGACCTCGCGTGGATCGCGCGAAGCCGCGAGGCTGAAGCGCTTTCGCGCAAGCTTCCGTTCGAGCGGTGGATGTCGCTCATGGATATCGACCTTGCCGACAAGGCACGCATGGAGCGTCTTCACGCGCAGTCGCCCCTTGCGAATACGATGCGCATGACACGTCCGTTGACGATCGTCGCGGGAGGAGAAGACCAGCGCGTGGCCCTGCGCGGCGTGCTCGGCTACGCCGCGGCGATGAAGCTGCAGGGGAACGACCTGACACTGATCGTCGACCCCGTCGCGGGCCACGCCAATGAGAGCGCGGTGGCGCGCGAGGCGGTGATGTACCTCCTTGGCGACATGTTCCACCGCTATCTGGGAGGCGCTGCCGAGACGCCGCCGGACCCAGCGCTGCGCGACTACCTCGTGCGTAACCTTCGGCTGGGCGGCCCGGACCTCACCACGGCTGCATCCGCCAGCCCTCCGGCGCCGGTGAAAGCCGGTCCGTGAGGTTGAGACGGGCGAGGAACGCCTCATCGTGCGACACCACGACGAGCGCGCCCTCGTACTGCAGGAGCATCGCCTCGAGGGCCTCGAGCGAGGCGATGTCGAGGTGGTTGCCGGGTTCGTCGAGCAGGAACAACTCCGGTGGCGGCTCCGCGACCAACGCATGGGCGAGTGCCGCCTTCAGGCGCTCGCCGCCGCTCAGGTTCCCCGTCGGCACGCCGACGGTGTCCGCGTCCAGGCCGATCAAGGCAAGGCGCAGGCGCAACGCGTCTTCGGGTGCCGACGGCGCGGCGTCGCGCATTTGCTCGATCAGCGCACGGGCCGGATCAAGCGTAGCGAGCCGCTGATCGAGCCACGCCACGCGAACGGGCACGTTGACCCTTCCGGCCATGGGCTCGATGCGGCCGGCAAGCAGGTGCAGGAGTGTCGACTTGCCGCTGCCATTCGGGCCGGAGACGCCTACGCGCTGGCTCCCCCTGATGATCAGGTCGATCGGTTGCGCTCCCTCGCGCATGTGTGGAAGCACTACGTCTTCGAGCACCGCGACACGCCGGCCGCCGATCCGGGCAGTCTCTGGCGTGAGCACGGCGGGCGTCTGGTCGTCCGCCACAAGCCGCGCCGCATCGGCCACCTTCCCAGCCAGCGTCTCGCGCATGGCATCCCGTTGCCTGTCGAGCTTGCCTGCCGTGGCTTCGCTGCGGCTCTTTCGTCCGCCGAGCATGATGCGCGGCAGGTTCGCGTCGCCGGCATCGCGCCGTCCGCGCGCCTGTCTTCGCGTCTGCCGTTCCTCCTGTTCGCGCATCGCCTGTTCGGCGCGTTTCCGTTCGAGACGGCTCGCGTCCAGCGAACGCCGCGCGGCCGCCTGCTCCTCGCCGTGCGCTTCCATGTAGAAGGCATAGTTGCCGCCGTAGCTGCGCAACCCTTGCGGTGATAGTTCGACGATACGCGCCATGTCGCCGAGCAGCTCGCGATCGTGGCTCACGACGAGCACGCCGCCCTTCCATGCGCGAAGCCACCGGCGCAACTCGCGCCGCGCATCGCGGTCGAGGTGGTTGCTGGGCTCGTCGAGGATCAGGTAATCGGCCTGGCACAGGCGCGCGCCGAGCAGGCCGATGCGCATGGCCTCCCCGCCGCTCAAGGTGTTCGTGCGCCGGCAGGGATCGACGTGGCCCAAGCCTTCCGCGTGCAGCGCGTCGCGCAGGCGCTCGCGAATGTCCCAGCGGTCGCCCACCGCATCGAAGTCCCGTTGATCGCTGCTCCCCGCCTCGATCCGCTCAAGCGCGGCCATCGTGTCGCCCACGCCGGCGAGTTCCGCTGCCGAAGCCGTGATGTCGTCGGCGACGCGTTGCGCGAGGTAGTACACCGTTCCGGCACGTGCGACACGTCCGCCTGTTGGCGTCTCCCGTCCGGCCAGCATGCGTGCCAGCACGCTCTTGCCCACGCCGTTGCGTCCGACGAGCCCCGTGGGGCGTTCGTCGAAGGATTCGTGGAGATCGGTGAAAAGCGTCCTGCCATCCGGCAGGACATACGTGACGCCTTCGAGCGTCAGGAATGGTTTCGTCATGCGTCTTTCCAGTCATGCCACACGCACTTCCCAAAGAAGGGAAGATCGATGTCGGCCCGAAGTTCGGGCGTGGGGCATTACTGGCGCATGGGACGACTACCTCATGAAGCGATTCGCGAAAATCATACTACGGATCAGGACGGCATCACCTGCTCCACCATACTCGCCAGCGCTGCCTGCGAATACGGCTTGGCGAGCCGCGGCAGATCGATCTGTGGGCCGGCGGGAAGGTCGGCATACCCCGTGGCGAGCACGATGGGCAGCGCGGGATAGCGTTCGCGCAACCGGACCGCGAGTTGCGTGCCGGTCATCTGCGGCATGGCGTGGTCGGTGATCACGAGATCGACAGCCGCTTCCTCGATCAGGTTCAAGGCTTCGGCGCCGGAGCGCGCGGCCACGACGGCGTAGCCCAGGTCTTCCAGCATTTCCACCGTGGTGGCGCGAACCAGTTCGTCGTCGTCCACGGTAAGGATGCGCAAGGTGCGGGTGGACGGAATGCGACAGAAGGTAGGCGTAGCTAGCGGCGCCACTGGTACCGCGTCCTGGAGGGCCGGTGCCGCAGGGAGCCAGATTTCCGCCGTGGTGCCTTCGTCCTTCCTGCTGCGCATGACCAGCGCGCCGCCCAGCTGCTCGGCCAGGCCGTGCACCATCGACAACCCCAGGCCGGTGCCCTTGCCCACGCCCTTGGTCGTGAAGAACGGTTCGATCGCGCGTTTCAGGGTGGCTTCGTCCATGCCCGATCCCGAGTCGGACAGCGACAGGCGGACGTAGTGTCCGGGCCGCACCGGTCCGTCGGAATGGCGCACCCACTTCTCCGCGGTGGAGATGACGATGGTGCCGGCTCCGTCCATGGCGTCACGGGCATTCACCGCCAGATTTAGCAACGCCGATTCGAGCTGGTTGGCATCGGCCTCCACGGGAGGAACGCCGGCCGCGAACCGGGTCTCGACCACAATGGTGCCGCCCAGCGACCGCTGCATCAATTCCTTCATGCCTTCCACGAGCGTGCGCAGGTCGACGCGCTCGGTCTTCAGTTCCTGGCGGCGTGCATAGGCGAGCATGCGTCGCGTCAGCGTGCTGCCACGTTGTGCACCGGCCATCGCATTGTCCAGCAGGCGCAGGAGCAATGGCTCCTGCGGCATGCGTTCACGCAGCAGTTCGAGGCTGCCATGCACCGCCATCAGCAGATTGTTGAAGTCGTGCGCGATGCCGCCGGTAAGATTGCCCAGCGCTTCCATCTTCTGCACCTGCATCAGGGCCTGCTCGGCCTTGCGGATGTTCTCCTCGCTGCGTTGCAGGGCCGCAGTGCGTTCGGCCACTTTCGCCTCCAGTTCCTCGCGGAAGCGCCGCTCGCTTTCCCGCACCTCGGCCTCGGCGAGCACACGCTCGGTGGTTTCCACCACGATGGCGATGACGCCGGCCGGCCTGCCGCTTTCGTCCAGCACCGGCGAGTAATCGAGGTTCATCCATACCGGCTCCGGCTTGCCGTGCCGGACCAGGGTCAACTGCTGGTCCTTGTATGCGAGCGTTCCGCCGGCGAGGCCCACACGCATCACGTTGTCGTTGAAGTCGGCCACCTCGGCCCAGCCCTTGCGCACTTCCGAGCCGAGCAACGCCGGGTGCCGGCTGCCGGCGAAGACCGAATAGGCATCGTTGTAGATCATGATGCCCTTCTCGCCCCACAGCAGCACGATCGGCACGGGCGAAAGCAGCAGCATGCCCGTTACCGTGCGCAGGCTCTGCGGCCAGGACTCGATCGGCCCGAGGCCCGTGGCGGTCCAGTCGAAGGCGCGGATCAACGCGCCCGCTTCACCGCCACCATCGAGCCATGCGAGGTGGCGGTCACCGGGCGGGGTGCTGCTGGCGGTCGTCATCGAGGGGTGGATCCCGAGGGTGGATGGCTCGCCGGAGTGTAGCGAAGGCAAATGTGATGGCGACCGCAACGCCTGCCGTCGCCGTTAATGGAAGGCGCGATTCCGGGCCTCGTCGAGCACGCGGCAGAGGGTGGTGACCCCGGACAGGATCGACGGGGAGGGCTGGGCGAGGGTGGGCGCGTCGACGGAAAGCACGTTGCCGTTCTTCGCGGCGGGGAGGAAGCCGGTGCGCTTCCAGTCGTCCAGGCCGCCGCCGTCGCCGCCACCGAGGATGACGTCGGGCCGACGGGCGAGCACCGCCTCGCGGCTGACCGCAGGCGCGGCCTGCGTGAGGTCGGCGAAGACGTTGTCGCCGCCGCAAAGGTCAAGCGCGTCGTCGATGATCTGCGCACGCCCGACCGTCATCAGGGGCCGGTCCCAGACCTGGTAGAAGACCTTCAATCGCCGTTTACCGGCATAGGTGGCCCGCAGCTTTTCCAAGGATGCTTCGAAGGTGCGGGCACGTACTTCCGCCGTGGCTTCTGTGCCCGCCAGGACGCCGAATCGCCGTAGTGCCGAAGGCACGTCGGCCAGACGCGCCGTTTCCGCGTAGTACACCGGTAAACCGAGGCGGACGAGCTTGTCCACCTGTGCGACGGTATTGCCGCTCTTCCACACGATGACGATGTCCGGCTTCAGGCCGACGATCCGCTCGAGGTCGATCATCGTGGCGTCGCCCACCACCGGCACTTTTTTCGCTTCCGCCGGATATTCCGTGAACCGCGAGGTGCCGAGCACGTAGGCACCCGCGCCCGCGGCGAACAGGGTGTCGGTGACGTTGGGGGCCAGGCTCACGATGCGGTGCGCCGGCGCGGGGAGCGACACCGTCCGGCCCGCGTCGTCGACCACGGTGACGGTGGTGGCGGCCGAGGTGCCGGCGACGAGCAGGGCGAGGGTGGCGACGAAACCTTTCATGGCGGCGTTCCGTGCAGGCGTCCGGCGCGGAAGAACGGCTCGTCGCCGAGCAGCACGCCGTGGATGGGATGGTGGAACGCGGCGGTGAGATGCTCGCTGGTCACGACTTCGTCCTTCAGTCCCGCCAGGGCACCGCCCTTGCCGTCGAGCAGCACCGCGTGGGTTGCATGCTGGAAGGCCAGGTTGATGTCGTGCACGGTATAGACCACCGACTTGCCATGCACGGCCGCGGCGCGCATCAATTCGTGCAGCGTCTTCATCTGATGGTGCAGGTCCAGCGACGACAGCGGTTCGTCCAGGAGCAGCACGTCCACGTCCTGCGTGAACAGCGTGGCGATGTTCACGCGCTGGCGTTCGCCACCCGACAGCGTGGTCACGTCGCGGTCGGCCAGCGCCTCGAGCTCGAACGTGTGCAGGGCATGCTCCGCGGGGCCGGTATCGCTCTCGCCCCACGCCCAGAACGGCAGGCTCGGATGGCGTGCCGACATCACCGCCTCCATCACGGTGAGGCTGAAGGCGTCCACGATCGTCTGCGGCAGGAACCCGCGCCGGCGCGCGAGCTCGATGGGACGATAGCCGCCGATATCGCGGCCACCGAGCAGCACGCGACCACCGTCCGCGGCGCGCAAACCCGCCAGCGTGCGCAACAGCGTGGACTTGCCCGCGCCGTTCGGACCGAGCACGCACCACACCTGCCCCGGCGCTACGCGCATGTCCAGCGCTTCGACAAGGATACGGCCGCGCATCGACAGCGCGAGCGATTCGGCGACGAGATCGAGGCTCATCGCCGCCGCACCAGAAGGAACATGAAGGTGGGCACGCCGATCACGGCCATCACCGCGCCGACCGGCAGCTGGATGGGATCGGCCACGACGCGCGAGACGGTATCGGCGATGGTGACGACGATGCCGCCACCGATGGCGCAGGCGGGAAGCAGGACGCGCTGGTCGTTTCCGACGAGGCGACGTAACGCATGGGGAACCACGAGACCCACGAAGCCGACCGTTCCCGCCGTGGTGACGGCCACGGCGGTGGCGACCGATGCGATGACGAAGATGGCCGACTTCACCACGGGGGGGCGCACGCCGAGCGCGCTGGCCGACTCTTCGCCGCGCATCAGCAGGTTTAACTGGCGGCCGAGCGGCGCGATGAAGAGCACGCAGGCCAGCAGCACGAACACGGGAAGCAGCCAGTTGGCCACGCCGCTGAGGTCGCCCATCATCCAGAAAAGCATGCCGCGCAGGTTCCTGTCGGGAGCGAGCACCAGCATCATGCTGACGATGGCGCCGAAGCCGGAGGCCAGCATCACGCCGATGAGAATGAGGTCGGTGGAATCTTCGCGCTGTGCCGCACGGGCGCGGGCGAGCAGGTCGCGATGCGCAAGCACGAACACTCCCACGCAGGCGAGTAGCGCACCGGCGGCCGCGCCCATCGCGGTGATCGCCGCACCGGCACCGGCCAGCATCGCGCCCAGGGCGCCCACGGCCGCGCCGCCGGACAGGCCCAACGTGTAGGGATCGGCGAGGGGATTGCGCACGAGGATCTGCATGAGGCAACCGGAAACCGCCAGCAGGCCACCCACGCCATAGGCCGCGACGGCGCGCGGCACGCGCAGGTCCCAGACGATGGCGTGCATGGCGGTGTCCGCCGGCGATACCAGCGCCTGCCAGGACGCCGCCACCGTGGAATCGGCACCGCCGAGCAGCACGGAACCGAGCACCACCGCCAGGCCGCACACCAGCATGCCGACCCACAGCCGGAGGGCCGAAGCGAAGGTGGTCATGCGGGGTAGCGCCGGCTCGCGACGGGCGGCTGCCAGGTCCAGGTGATGTCGTCGATGCATGCTCCGGAAGCGTAACATGAGGGGCTTCATCCGGCCGTCCCCCACTACCCCACCGGAGTTCCCCGATGACCTACCAGGCAGCCTCGGATCGTTACGACAACCTCATGCCCTACCGCCGTTGCGGGCGCAGCGGCATCGACCTTCCCGCCATCTCGCTCGGCCTGTGGCAGAACTTCGGCGGTGCCGATGTTTTCGAGACCGGCCGCGCGATCCTGCGCCGCGCCTTCGACCGCGGGGTGACGCACTTCGACCTCGCGAACAATTACGGCCCGCCGTACGGATCGGCCGAAGAGAATTTCGGCCGGGTAATGGCGAGCGACTTCGCACCCTACCGCGACGAGCTGATCATCTCGACGAAGGCCGGCTGGGACATGTGGCCGGGTCCCTATGGCGGCATCGGCGGCAGTCGGAAGTACCTCATCGCCAGCCTCGACCAGTCGCTGAAGCGCATGGGCCTCGACTATGTCGACATCTTCTACTCGCATCGCGTGGACCCCACGACGCCGCTCGAGGAAACGATGGGCGCGCTGGCGCACCTGCACAGGCAGGGCAAGGCGTTGTACGTGGGCATCTCCAGCTATTCGCCGGAGCTAACGCGCAAGGCGGCCGCCATCCTTGCCGAAGAGCGCGTGCCGTTGTTCATCCACCAGCCGAACTACTCCATGTTCAACCGCTGGATCGAGGACGGACTGCTCGACACGCTGGAAAGCCTCGGCACCGGATGCATCGCTTTCTCGCCGCTCGCGCAAGGTCTGCTCACCTCGAAGTACCTCGGCGGCATTCCCGCCGATGCGCGCGTCACGCGGGACGGCTCGCTCGCCAAGACACAGTTGAACGAGACGAACCTCGAGCGCATCCGCGCGCTGAACGCCATCGCCGAACGCCGCGGCCAGACGCTTGCGCAGATGGCCATCGCATGGGTGCTGCGCGATCCGCGAGTCACCTCGGCACTCATCGGCGCCCGTACCGTCGCCCAGCTCGATGACTCGCTGGGTGCCCTTCGCGGGTTGGCCTTCTCGGCGGAAGAACTGGCCGAGATCGACCGTTACGCAAGCGATGGCGGGACGGATCTCTGGAAGGAATCGGCCATCCTCTGAGGCCTAAAGATTTCGACAGCCCGGCGCGGCGCTTTCGCATGTACTGGACGTACCTCATTCGGGTATGTCTCCCATGCGAAACCGTCTCGTCCTCCTGCTCGCGCTGGCTCCGGTCCTGGGCGTCCTCGGCATCACCGACGCCAGGGCATCCGATCACCTCGACACCCCCACCGTGGCCGCAGACCCGCGCGCCGACATCGGCGACGTGTACGCCTGGACCTCGCCGGACGGCCGACGGCTGAACCTTGCGATGACGATCGTCGGGCACAGTTTTTCCGACCGTATCGCCTATACGTTCCATATCGACAGCGGGCAACGCTTCGGCGACACGACCGCGAGCGCGACGCTCACCTGCCGCTTCAGCGCCTCGTATGCCGCGCAATGCGCGGTGGGGAACGAGCGGGCGAACGGGCTGGTCGATACGCCCGACGGCTTTGCGTCAGCAAGCGGACGGCTGAGAGTGTTCGCCGGCCGGCGCGACGATCCCTTCTTCAACAACGTGAAAGGGTCGCGCAGTGCCTTCGAGGTCGCCGCGGCGGCGCTGAAGGCTGGCGTGACGATGGACGCCGACGGCTTCCCCGCATTCGATGTAGCGACCGTCGCTTCGATCCGCGAGCACTGGCGACAGACCGACGGCGGCCCCGGCAAGAACTTCCTGGCCGGCTGGAGCCCGACCTGCATCGTGGTCTCCGTCGATCTTGGCGTGGTGAACGCAGGCGGCCCGTTGCTGGCGGTGTGGGGCGAAACAGCGACGGACCGTGGCCGCGTCGATCGCGCAGGCCGGCCGCTCACCGGTAACGCGTTGCTGGCGCCGCTCGCACCCGATGCCGTGAGCGACCGGCTCAAGGAGCGCTACAACCGCGCGGAGCCTGCGACATCCCGACAATTCGTTTCCGACATTCAGCGCAGTCTCGGCCTCTATGACGGTTACGACGGCATTCGCGGGAACCAATGGCTCGCCGACATGCAGGCGCCGGCGGGGGAACGCTACAAGCGCCTCGCAATCCTGCTGGCCGATGACAGGCTATGGGTAAACAGCGCCAACGAAAAGTGCACGCAGCTGTTCGCGATAGAGCTCGCGGCGCTTTCGGGCCGCGCGGATCTTTCGCACGACTGCGGCGGACGTACCCCGAACTACGATGCGTCGAACGTCTATCGCTCGCTTCTTGCAGCCGGAGACACCCGCAGCATCGACGACGGCGTACACCAGGACGATCGTGTGCACTCCACCACCCGCTTCCCGTTCCTTGCCGCGGCGGAAGGCATCCTGCCCGCGACTTCGCCGGCGCCCGCGGGCAGTGCACGCAGTGACTACCGTGAGTAGGGTGTCGACTCACGCCATCGCCGTGGCCGCAGCGGTTTCCGTGGCATGGGCGGGCAGCGCCACGGCGCATGCGGGTACCGGACTCGCCGGTGGATTCGGTGCGGGATTCGCACATCCGTTCGGGGGCATGGATCATCTGCTGGCCATGGTGTCCGTGGGACTATGGGGAGCCTTCCTTGGCGAACCGTTGGTCTATCGGCTGCCTGTCGTTTTTCCGGGCCTGATGGTCGTGGGCGCGATCCTGGGCATGTGCGGCGTGATGCTCCCACCGGTGGAATGGGGCATCGCTTTCTCCGTGTTCGCGCTGGGGCTCTGCATCGCTTGCGCATGGCGGCCGCCGGTCGGGCTTGCCATGGCCATCGTGGCTGTGTTCGGACTCTTTCACGGTTACGCGCATGGCAAGGAGCTGCCGTCGGCAGCCGATCCCGTCGGGTACGCTGCCGGCTTCGTGCTGGCGACCGGTTCGCTGCATGTGTTGGGCATCGGCCTCGGTGTCGTCAACCGCTGGCGTTGGGGTGTGCGCCTGCTTCGATGTGCCGGCGCGGCCATCGCGGCGACAGGCGTCGCGTTCGTCATCGGCGCCGCACGGAATGAGGATGCCGGGCACGCGGTCGTGCCGACGCCGTGGCTCATGCTGATCCTGGCTATCGCGGTCATCGCGGTGTCGTGTGCCGTCATGGCGCGACGCTCGTCGGCGGCGCCAAGTGCGCCCGCCATGGCCTGGCGTGTGCTGTTGAGCTGGCTGGTTGCCGTGGCCTTGCTCACTGCAACCCTTGCGTGTCTTCCCATCACCCCGGGCTATGCGCCCGATCACCTCGAGTAAGCCCATGCGCCGCGCAATCTTCTGGATGGTCCTCGCCGTCGGTGGTCAGGCCACCGCACACGATTTCTGGGTGCAGCCGCAGGCGTTCCGCGTGCAGCCCGAAGCGACGACGGCATTCACCCTGCAAGTGGGGCATGGGCCCTACCGGCAACGCTCGCCCATCGCCGCTCCGCGAATCATCAGGTTCGAACGTTTCGGCCCCTCCATGAGAGAGGACGTGCGCAAGGCGTTGCATCCGGGCGGGCCGGCAGAAGACGGCGCGCTCGCCTTGCCGGCCCAAGGTACGTACATGCTGGTTCTGGAAACCGACGATCGTGCCGAAAGCCATCTGCCGTCGTTGCGCTTCAACGATTACCTCGTGGCGGAAGGACTCACACCCGCGCTCGAACGGCGCAAGCGCGAACATCGCATGGACTACGACGAAACCGAGGTCTACAGCCGGCGCGCGAAAGTGCTCATGCAATCCGGCGCGTTCATTGCCACCAAGCAGGCCGCGGTCACCGAGCCCGTGGGCATGGTGCTGGAAATCGTGCCCGAAGTGAACCCGTATGCGTTGCCGCGTCCACCGGCTTTGCCGGTGCGCGTCGTGTACCTGGGAAAAGCGCTGGCTGGTGCCACCGTGAAACTCACCGACCTCGACCACGACGAACGGCCCGTGGAAGTCCATGTCACGGACGAGGCCGGCCGTGCGACGTTCGCACTGCCGGCCCATGGCCACTGGCTGCTCAATGTGATCTGGACGCGTGCGCTGCCCGCCGATGGAGAAGCCGATTACGAAACCGACTTCTCCAGCCTCAGCTTCGGCTTTTCATGAGGCGGCCCAGAGGCTCCTCGCTTCGGCGGCGATGACGTCGGGGAATTCCTCGGGGAAGAAGAGCTTCGCCTCGGCGATACGGCGCACGCCTTTCGACCGGGCGAACGTGCGGTCCAGATACTCGGCACCCGCGGGCGAGAAGATCGTGTCCGACATACCCCAGACCACGCGCATAGGCGCTTCGCAGGCGGCGAGCTTCGGTCCTATGCCGGCCAGCGAGTTGTCCTCCAGCGCCAGCGCATAGGCATGCGTGCGTTTGGGATGGGCAACCAGCGGCGAAAGGTACACGTCGAGCGCTTCGTCGGTCGGCTGGCCGGGCTTGCAGAAGGTCATGCCGCCGAGGCCCTGCGGCGAGCGTGCCAGTGCCTTGTCCTGGAGCCATGGGCGTAGCCATGTGTCCACATAGGTGCCTTGATGCGACATGGCGATCACCGGTGCCATGGCCGCCGGCGGGCACTCGTGTTCCGTGTCGCAGTTGGTGAGGAGCAGGGTGCGCACGCGGCCGGGATGCCGTGTCGCCAGCAATTGCGCCACGGCGCCGCCGCTGTCGTTCGCCACGATGTCGGCCCGGCCTATGCCCAAGGTGTCCATGAAGGAAATCAACATGTCGGCCTGTTCCGCGGGCGCCACGCTCTGGCCCGTTGCCGGTTCCGTGTATCCGAGGCCGAGGAAATCGGGGGCGACACAGCGTCGTGTGTCCGACAACAGCGGAAGCACGCCCCGCCACTGGAAGCCGTTCAACGGAAAGCCGTGGAGGAAGAGCGCGGCATCGCCACTGCCTTGTTCGACATAGGCGATGTTGCCGAACCGCGTACGCGCATATCGCCGCGCGGCCGAGAACGCGCGTGCATCCAGTGCCTTTGGCGGCGATGGCGACGCCAGCCTTGCCACGCCCGGGGCGCAGGCGGCGAGGGTACCGGCGGCCAGACTGCCCGCGGCCAGGCGCACGAAGGCACGGCGGCCGAAGTCGGTGGTTCCACTGCTCACGATCGATCTCCGTTGGTGCCGCCCAGTGCGGCGAACGTCAGGAGACCATGGCCGCCCGGGTCGCGGCTGTCGAAAAATTTATGTGTTGCGTTGATGGTCCGCGTTTCAGTCGTTGGTGCCTGCCTTCGCAGGTAACGACAGTGGGACGATTGGGAATCGCTCTCTGTGGGAGCCGCTTCAGCGGCGATGGACGTCTCGCCGGAAATCGGCCGGCGTGCGCCCATAGGCCTGGCGGAATGCCGCCGTGAAATGGCTGTGGCTGGAGAAACCCAGGTCGGCCGCGAGCGCGGAGAGATCGAGGTCGGGGCGCGCCATCAGGTCCAGCGCACGGGCGAGCCGCAGGCGCAGCTGGTAGCGATACAGCGGAATGCCTTCCACCTTCTGGAAAACCTGGGTGAGGTAGACGGGCGAGGCGCCGATCTCCGCGCCCACCTCGGCCAGCGACCAGCGCCGCGAGAGGTCGCTCGCCAGCAGCAGCTTCACGCGGTTTGCCAGGCGATGCTGGCCTTCGGTGGCATGCGTGGCCTGCGTGCCGCGGGGCCCGAGACTGCGGCTGACGAGGTCGAGCAGCAGCGCTTCGGCTTCCATCGGCTCCATGGTGCCGCGGTCCAGACCATGACGAAGCGAAGCCACCAGGGCCTGGGCATCGGTATCGATGCGCCGATGCTGCACGCGGAACCCGGGATTCGCCCGCCGGTCGAGCAGCGCCGAGGGAGCCAGTTCATCCAGCAGCGCGGGCGGAAGTTGCAGCGACAGGCTGGCGTCGCTGCCCTCTACCGGATGCGCGATCCGATAGCCTTCGTCGGCATTGAAGAACACCACGTGGTTGGCATCGGCCACGGCCTGGTCGCGGCCGACATGACGCACATAGACACCGCGGTAAGGAAAGACCAGATACGTGGAAGCGGCACATTCCTCGGGCCCGCTATGTGCGCAACCGCCGTGGCAGACCATGTTGCGCACGGAGACGCTCGCGGTATCCAGCGAGGCGGTAACGTCGAGCTCGTTCGTGGCGGTGGACTGGGGCATCGGTTGGGCCTCCGTCGCGAGCCTAGCACGCGTACCCCTTGCCCGTTCCTCAGGCGCCGCGCGCCCCCAAATCGGCAAGGTACGCGCACAGCATGTCCGCCATCGCATCGGCGTATGTGCCGATCTCGTCGTCGCTGCGCGGCCGCTCCGAAAATTCCTTGCCGACAACGCTCAGGGTGGTCTTGATGAGATCTCCGGCGAGGGCACGCACCGCTGGCGAAGCATCGGGCAGCGCTTCCGCCATGAAGTCCGCGACGATCCGCTTCCCGGCGGCCCGCACCTCGTGTGCCTCCGGCGCATCGCGGTAGAGCGGCGCGGCATCGTTGAGCGCCACGCGCATATCGGCCTCTTCGCACTCCGAGCGGAGGAAGGCATGTACCAGTGCGCGCAACCGCTCCAGCGGCGGTCGCGACGTGTCCTGCAGGATGCCCCGTAGCATGTCGCTGGTCTGCCGCCACTCGTCGCTCTGCAAACGGAAAAGGATGGCGGCCTTGTTCGGGAAGTACTGGTAAAGCGAGCCGACGCTCACGCCGGCCTTCTCGGCCACGCGGGCGGTGGTGAAACGCTGCGCGCCTTCCTTCGCCAAAACCTGAGCAGCCGCTTCTAGCACCGCGGTAACCAGATCGTTCGAGCGGGCCTGTTTCGGCTGTTTTCGCGAGGAAATAAGGGGGTTCGGGCGGTCGCTCATGACGGTCCTGGCAATGCGAATAGGAAACCTGACGAATCAGTCGCATTCTAGTCCGGCCGGCAAACCTCTGCATTCCTACTGGAGCACTTCCGCATGACCACCCTGGCTTCCGCCCCCCTGGCTTCCCTGCTCGACCGCCTGTTCGAGGAGGCCGACGCCACCTCGCCGATGTCGGTACCTTCCATCGCCGCCGTGCCGCGCGACGAACACGAGCGCCTGATGCGCAGCAAGACCGACTACGCTGAATTCTACGGACGGCTGAAGGATTTCCCGCTGGCCGTGTCGCGCGCGACGGGTCGCCTCCTCTACATGCTCGCCCGCGGCTGCGGTGCGCGCAACGTCGTGGAGTTCGGTACGTCGTTCGGCATTTCCACCATCCACCTCGCCGCCGCACTGCGCGAAAACGGCGGCGGCCGGTTGATCACCAGCGAATTCGAGCCGTCGAAGGTCGTGCGGGCGCGCGCCAATCTCGAGGCCGCCGGTCTCATGGACCTCGTGGAAATCCGCGAAGGCGACGCCTTGCAGACACTGGCGACGAATCTCCCGGACACGATCGACCTCATGCTGCTCGACGGTGCGAAGGCGCTCTACCCCGAAATACTGGACCTCGTGGAAAGCCGTCTCCGTCCTGGCGCGTTCGTCATCGCCGACAACGCGGACTACAGCCCCGACTACCTCGCGCGCGTGCGCTCGGCCGGTGGCGGTTACCTGTCGCTGCCGTTCGACGAGGACGTGGAACTGTCCATGCGTCTCGGTTGAGCCGGCCCGGCTGGCGTGACACGATCCGTGCATGTCCAGCCGGTCCCTCACCGCGCAGCACTTGCGCGACCTTGCCCGCCTTCGTCGCGTTCGCGACCGGATCGACCGTGACTACGCGCAGCCGCTCGACGTGGAAGCGCTGGGACGTGCGGCGGGCATGTCGGCGGGCCACTTGAGCCGGCAGTTCCGCCTGGCGTATGGCGAGTCCCCGTATTCGTACCTGATGACGCGACGTATCGAGCGCGCCATGGCGCTGTTACGCCAGGGCGAGCTGAGCGTCACCGAGGTTTGCTTTGCCGTCGGCTGCGCGTCGCTGGGTACCTTCAGCACCCGTTTCGCCGAACTGGTGGGCATGCCGCCCAGTGTCTACCGGACGAAGGAAGCGCAAGCCACGGACGGCCTGCCGCCCTGCGTGGCGAAGCAGGTGAGCCGACCCGTCAGGAATCGAGAAGCGCCCGTGGAAGAACCGACCGTAGACTGATCGCCGTGGACTTCGCCACGTATGGGAACGATCGTCATGGATATCAGCATCTACTCAAGCTTCCTTCCGCAGGTGGACCCGGACGCGTCGCTGGCCTTCTACCGCGACACGCTCGGTTTCGAGGTGCGCAAGGACGTGGCCTATGGCGGCATGCGCTGGATCACCGTCGGGCCTAAGGGCCAGCCGGATACGTCCATCGTCCTGCATCCGCCGGGCGCCACACCCGGGCTCACGGACGATGAACGCCGCACTATCTCGGAGATGATGGCCAAGGGTACGTACGCCATGATCATCCTCGCCTCGCGCGACCTGGACGCCACCTTCGAGCGCATCCAGGCCACCGGCGCCGAAGTGGTGCAGGAACCGACCATGCAGCCCTACGGCATCCGCGACTGCGCCTTCCGCGACCCGGCGGGCAACCACGTGCGCATCAATGAGGTGAGTTGAGGCGCGAGGCGTGGCTCGCGACGATCACCCAGCCATCGCCCTTGCGCACGTAGGTATCGGTGAACTGGAAGTCCAGCGCGTAGGGCATGCCGTCGCTCTTGCCTTTCACTCGCGTGATGCCGGTGACCACGGCGGCATCGCCGTACACGCGCACCTTGGAGTCGCGATTGCGGAACACGTCGTACTTCGTGCCGCCGCGCAGGTCGGCCACTTCGTCCGCGCGCGTCGTCACCTTCCCCGTGGAACTGGTCAGCGTGAAGGTCGGGTCCAGGTGCTGTTCCAGCCAGTCGGCGTCCTCGCGCTCGTATGCGCCGCAGATCTCGCGTTCGGCCTGGAGGATCTGCTTGACGTCTTGCGCCTGCGACGGCGCCACGTCCTTCGCCGGGGCACCCTGGCTCATGGCCAGCGCGGCGGCGGCCAGGAGGAGAGGCAGGAGTTGGCGCGGACGGCAGGGGAGGTCGGTTTGCATCGGCATCGCCTTCCTGGAGGGGTGCGCCATGGTGCTACATGAACGGCCCGTGCGGGGTGAAGTCGCGCTTACCGTGTAAAATCGCGGTTTTTCTCAAGAATAACCGTGCAAGCTCACCAGCGGACCCCCGTCCGCGGCCCGACCTTCATCCGCCTGCTCGCCCGCCTCACGGCCGTCGAGGCCGAGGCGTCGGGTCCGTCCCTGCCTGACCGGCTCAGCCGGTGGCTGGACTGGACCCACGCCATCGCGCTGTCCACGGCCCTCGACGGACGCACGCCGCCGGCGCCCGAGGACGTTCCCGCCTTCGACAGCCGGGAGGAGGACGAGTGCGCCCGGGTGCGGGCCGCGCTGGTGAAGGCGATCGAAGGGGCGCGCGAGCTGGCGCCCCGGGCCACCGGACGGCTCGACGCCCCCGCGGACTTTGCGCCGTTCCGCCAGCGCTACCTCACGCTCCAGCGGACGATGCAGGCATCCACCGGGCAGCTGCGCGGCCGCCTTCGCGACATGCTGGCGCAGGTGTCGCCGGCGACGGCCCGTCTGGCGGAGGTGGACGCGGTCATGGAGATGGCGTCGAGCCCCCGGGAGCAGAAGCTCCTGGCCGCCGTGCCGGCGGTGCTCGGCGACCACTTCGACCGGCTGCGCCGCGCGGCAGCGGACGCGGACGAGGGCGCGGCCGCTTCGCAGGACAACTGGCTCGGCAGGTTCCGCGGCGACATGCGCAGCGTGCTGCTCGCCGAGCTGGAGGTACGTTTTCAACCGGTGGAGGCGCTGCTCGCAGCGCTTCGCACCCGCTAATCGGGTAGTCATGGTCAGGAATCTTCTCTACATCGCCGTTTTCCTCGTGGGCTTCATTGCCGTGTGCTGGATCGGGGTGGGTTATGCCGGCTCGAACCCGCTCGGCGCGCTCGTCGCGGTCCTCATCGGTGCCTGCTACCTCGCGGGTGCCCTGGAACTGCAGCGCTACCGCCGGGCCACGCACACGCTGCGCGATGCGCTGGCCGATCTGGCCGACACGCCGCCGGCGC
The DNA here is from genome assembly GCF_056755355.1 of Luteibacter sp. HAY1-4A. Taxonomy (NCBI): domain Bacteria; kingdom Pseudomonadati; phylum Pseudomonadota; class Gammaproteobacteria; order Lysobacterales; family Rhodanobacteraceae; genus Luteibacter; species Luteibacter sp. HAY1-4A. Next base: position 139,991 of record NZ_JBNDHZ010000001.1, on the reverse strand, counting down.
TCGGGCCGTGGCTGGAACGCCTGCATCCGAGCCTGCGCAGTCCGGTGCGCCTGCGCATCGAAGGTGCGCGCATGGCGCTGCCGATGCCGGCGATGACGCCTTACCTCGTCGGCCTTCTCGTGCTGCTGGGCATGTTGGGAACGCTCCTCGGCATGATGGCCACGTTGCGCGGCACCGGCATCGCGCTGGAAAGCGCCACCGATCTCCAGGCCATTCGCGGCTCCCTCGCAGCGCCGGTGAAGGGCCTGGGCTTCGCCTTCGGCACGTCGATCGCCGGTGTCGCCAGCTCCGCCATGCTCGGCTTGCTTTCGGCCCTTTGCCGCCGCGAACGGCTGCGGGTCGTTCAGCGCCTTGATGCGCGCATCGCCACCACGCTGCGTCCTTATTCGCAGGCGCACCAGCGTGACGAGGCGTTCAGGCTGTTGCAGCAGCAGACAGCAACGCTGCCTGCGCTGGTCGAGCGGCTGGAAGCGATGATGGCGTCGGTGGAACGGCAGAACCTCGCGGCGAGCGAGCGCCAACTGCAGAACCAGGAAGCCTTCCACGCACGCACGGAAACGGTCTACACGCGGCTCGCGTCGTCGGTGGAGCAATCGCTCCGCGACAGCGTCACCGAAAGCGCCCGCGCCGCCGGTGCGGCATTCCAGCCCGTCGTGGAATCGACGATGGCCGCGCTCGCCCGTGAAACCGCCAGCTTGCACGACACCGTGACGCAGGCGGTGCAGCGCCAGCTCGACGGCCTGTCCGAGCATGTCGATGCCTCGTCCAGATCGGTCACCGGTGCATGGAAGGATGCGCTCGCCGAAGCCACCGTGGTGTTCCACGAAGGCGGCGCGTCGATGCTCCAGGCCGTGCAGCAATCGCAGGCGCATCTCGAGACCACCCTTGCCACGCGCGACGCCGAACGGCTGGCCGCATGGACGGACGCCCTCTCGGCGACGGCCGCCGAATTGAATGCGCGCATGGAACGCTCCGGCGAGGAAGCCGCGAGCCGGCAGAAGGAAATCTGCGACACGCTGGCCCGCACCGCCGTCGACGTTTCGGAGCGCACGCAGGCGCATGCGAGCCATACCATCGCGGAGGTTTCGCGGCTGGTGGACGCCGCGACGGAGGCACCGCGTATCGCGGCCCAGGTGGTCGCGGAACTGCGCGAGAAGCTCTCCGAAAGCATGGTGCGCGACACGGCGATGCTCGAGGAACGGAGCCGCCTGCTCGCCACGCTGGAAACGCTGCTCGATGCCGTGAACCACGCGTCGACGGAACAGCGCACCGCCGTGGACGCACTGGTGGCCACGTCCGCCGACCTGCTCGATCGCGTCGGGTCGCGTTTCGCGGAACAGGTGGAAACCGAGACCGGCAAGCTTGCCGGCATCGCCGCCGGTATCACGGGCAGCGCCCACGATGTCGCGAACCTCGGCGAAAGCTTCGGCGCGGCTGTCGAAGCCTTCGGCAAATCGAACGAATCGCTCATGGAGCGCCTGGACCGCATCGCCGGCGCACTCGATGCCTCGCTCGCGCGCAGCGACGAACAGCTGGCGTACTACGTGGCGCAGGCGCGCGAGGTGGTCGACCTCAGCGTGCTCTCGCAGAAGCAGATCATCGAAGACATGCAACGCCTCGGTGGCCGCCATGCCGCCACGGGAACGGAAGCGGCATGAGCGACGAACTGGAAATGGAAGGCGAGGCCGGCGTACCTATCTGGGCGGCCTTCGGCGATCTCATGTCCGTGCTGCTGGGTACGTTCGTGCTCATCCTCGTCGGTGTGATCGGCGTGCAGTTGCAGCTGTCGCACCGCCTGGACGAGGAAGTGAAGCAGCGCCAGGCCGAACAGCAGCGTCGTACTTCGTTGGAACAGGCACTGGCCGCGCCGCTCGCTGCCGGCCGCGTCACGCTGGTCGACGGCCGCATCGGCATTCGCGGCAACGTGCTCTTCGCGCTGAACTCCGACCAGCTCCAGCCCGAGGGCCGCGAGGTGCTGAAGAGCCTTGCCGGTCCGTTGTCCAGTTACCTCAAGTCGCGCGACGAGATCCTCATGGTCAGTGGATTCACCGACGACCAGCAGGTACACGACGGCAACCGCCACTTCGCGGACAACTGGGAGCTGTCCGCCGAGCGCGCGCTCACCGTTACCCGCGCCCTTGTCGCCGAAGGTGTGCCCGCATCGTCCGTGTTCGCGGCGGCCTTCGGTTCGCAACAGCCCGTCGATTCGAACCAGAGCGAGGAAGGCCGCGCGAAGAACCGCCGCGTCGAGATCGCGCCCATTTCGAAGCCGTCAGCCACCGCCGCATCGCCCCATGGTCCCTGAGCGAGGCGACCGACCACCGCGCGGCCCGCTCGGCCGGCTCGTGGACGAACTGGCCGGCACGGGGCAGGCGTCCACGTATCCGGAACTGCCTGCGCTGGGTGAGTTCCAGAAGATCTGGTCTCGCGTGCGCACCGAGAGCCAACTGCGGCAGTCGTTGCAGGACACGCCCGAGAACGCCGGCCCGCTCAATTCCAGCGCGCTGGTCCATCGTTCGATGACCCTGATGCGCGAAACCTCGCCGGGCTACCTCCGCCACTTCCTCTCCTACATCGACGATCTGTCGTGGCTGGAACACCTGGGCGAAGGCAGGCCGGCTCCCGCCGTCGGGGGGCAGACGGCGGCCAGTATCGGGAAACGGGGAAAGAGTCCCAGGACCCGGAAGGCACGCACTAAGCCGTCAGCCTGAGCGTCGCTCGTTACTCGAGCGAACCGGAGCGCACGAACTCCACGAAGGCACGCAAGGGCGAGGGAAGGTGCTTGCGGCCTGGGTAGTAGAGGAAGGGCCCTTCGAACGTCTGGCACCAATCCTCCAGCACGGGCACGAGCGCGCCGCTGGCAACCTCCGGCTGCAACCAGTCGTCGAAGAGGTGGATGATGCCCAGCCCCGCGACGGCGGCTTGCACGGCGAGGTCGAAGGCCGCGCCGGTCCGCACCAGCAATGGGCCGGAGGGATCGACCCGGATCACTTCGCCGTCGCGTTCGTATTCCCACGGTGGCGTCGCGCCACCCGAGAACTGGCCGCGCAGGCACGCGTGCTCGAGCAGGTCGCGCGGATGCCGGGGCACGCCGCGCGCCGCCAGATAGGACGGTGCCGCCGCCGTGATCAGGCGTTGTGCCCGAGGTCCGATGGGCAGGGCGATCATGTCCTGCTCCAGGCGTTCGTCGTAGCGGATGCCCGCATCGCAACCGGCGGCGATAAGGTCGACGAAGCTGTCTTCCACCACCACTTCCAGGCGTACGTCGGGATAGCGGCGCAGGAAAGGCACGGCGATGGGCGCGAGCACGGTGCGCGCTATGTTGGCCGGCACGTTGATGCGCAGCGTGCCGGCAGGACGGTCGCGGTAGAGATTCACGACATCGAGCGCGGCCTCCACTTCGCCCAGCGCCGGCACGAGGCGTTCCGCCAGCCGCGCCCCTACCTCGGTAGGCCGCACGCTGCGCGTGGTGCGATTGAGCAGGCGCACGCCGAGGCGGGTTTCCAGGCGGCGAACGGCCTCGCTCAAGCTCGAGGCTGAAAGGTCCCCTGCGCGCGCGGCCTCGCGGAAGCCACCAGCACGGACCACGGACAGGAAGGCGAGGAGATCTTGCGGTTCGGCGTTCATTGTTCGGGATTCCGTACAGCCCGTGCCGATTCCACCGGATTATCGACCGGCAGGTCAATCCTTATCCTTCTTTTGTCCACCCCACTCCTGGAGACGCACATGAGCAGCTTGAGCAAGGCGGGTACCTACACCCTCGGCGACCGTACCGTGAACCGCATGGGCTACGGCGCGATGCAACTGGCCGGCCCCGGCGTCTTCGGGCCGCCGAAGGACCACGCAGCCGCGGTGGCCGTCCTCCGTGAGGCCGTGGCCTCGGGTGTGAACCACATCGACACCAGCGACTTCTATGGCCCCCACGTTACCAACCGGATCATTCGCGAGGCGCTCGGCCCTTATCCGGAGGAGCTGACCATCGTGACGAAGGTGGGCGCGGTACGCGGTGACGATGCCTCCTGGCTTCCCGCGCTCGAGCCCCGGCAGCTGGTGCAGGCCGTGCACGACAACCTGCGCAACCTCGGCGTCGACGTGCTCGACGTGGTGAACCTGCGCCTGATGGGCGACATCCACGCGCCGACGGAAGGTTCGATCGAAGCGCAGTTCGCCCCGCTCGCCGAGCTTCGCGAGAAGGGGCTGATCCGTCACCTCGGCCTCAGCAATGCCACGCTGGCGCAGGTCAAGGAAGCCCAGACGATCGCGCCGGTCGTCTGCGTGCAGAACCAGTACAACCTGGTGCAGCGCGGTGACGATGCGCTGGTCGACGCATTGAATGCCCTGGGCATTGCCTACGTACCGTTCTTCCCCCTCGGCGGTTTCTCGCCGTTGCAGTCGGAAGCGCTGAACGCCGTGGCGGCCCGGCTGGGCGCGACGCCCATGCAAGTGGCGCTCGCATGGCTCTTGCACCGTTCGCCGAACATCCTGCTGATTCCGGGTACGTCGTCGGTCGGGCATCTGCGCGAGAACCTCGCGGCGGCGGAACTCACGTTGTCCGACGACGTGCTCGCGGAACTGGCAAGGATCTGACCTGTTCGCGGCGGCCGTGCACGGCCGCCGCTGGCATCCACGAAGCCTTCACGCGGCGCTGGAGTTAAATCCGCGGTTGCCTCCAGCCAGCGAAGCCCATGGATTCCCACCTCCGGACGCGTGACAACGTCGTTCTTGCCGCGGTTGCCTTTCTTTTACTGTCGACCCTGGTGGCGGATGCCGTGACCCCGTTGGGTTATGCGGTCTGGTGCCTCTACTTCGTGGCGGTCGGACTGACGCTGTTCCAGCGCAGCCTCGCCTTGCCCTTCGTTACCGCGGTCGTCGCTACCGCATTCGTCTTCCTCGGCGCGAAACTGTCGCCCGGTGGCGCAACGTCCGGCTATGCCTTCGTCAACCGGTTCATCGGCGTCGTGTCGGCCTGGGCGATGGCTGCGGTGGTGTGGCAGGCATTGCGAGCGCGGGTAGGGGCAGCGCGCCTGTTGTGGTTGCAGGAAGGGCAGACCGCCCTGGCCACGGCCCTGCGTGGCGAGCAGACGCCGCAGACCGTGGCGTTGAATGCCGTTCGCGCCCTCTCGGTGCGCGTCGGCGCGGTCGTGGGTGCCTTGTACCGCATCGAGGGCGACAGACTGGTGCTCGCCGGCGGCATGGCGTTGGACGGAAGCCAGCCCAAATCGCTGCCCCTGCGGGAAGGGCTGCTGGGCGAAGCCCTCGCGCAGAACGCCGTGCGCCGCCTCGGCAACCTGCCTGGGGAGTACCTGACGCTCGCGTCCACCCTGGGTCAGGGCAAGCCCGCGGAGGTGCTGCTCATGCCTGTGACGGCCGACGGCGCGCCGATGGGTGCGATCGAACTCGGCCTGCTGGATGCCGACGATCCCTATGGCGCCCGCGAAGCGCTGCTGGAACGGAGCGGGGAAGTGGTGGGCATCGCCATGCGCACCGCGCTGTTCCGCCAGCGCCAGGCGGAACTGCTCGAGGAGACGCAGCGCCAGAGCGAAGAACTCCAGACGCAGCAGGAAGAGCTTCGCGTCGCGAACGAGGAACTGGAGGAGCAGAGCCGCGGCCTGCAGCAGTCGCAGGCTTCGTTGGAAGCCCAGCAGGCGGAACTGGAACAGACCAACGTGCAGCTCGAGGAGCGCACGCACGAGCTCGAGGCGCAGCGCCAGGCCCTCATCCGGGCGCAGGCGGAACTCACCCGCAACGCGCGTTCGCTCGAAGCCACCAGCCGGTACAAGTCCGAGTTCCTCGCGAACATGTCGCACGAACTGCGCACGCCGCTGAACAGCTCGCTGATCCTCGCCAAGCTGCTGGCCGACAACAAGGCCGGCACGCTGACCGAGGAACAGGTGAAGTACGCCCAGGCCATCCATGCGTCCAACAACGACCTGCTGGCGCTCATCAACGACATCCTCGACCTTTCCAAGATCGAGGCGGGCCACGTGGAGTTCGCCGCCGAGCCCGTGGCCGTCCCGGCCGTGATGCAGCGCCTGCGCGAAACCTTCGAGCCGCTCTGCAAGGAAAAGGGCCTGGGCCTCGTGATCGAGCAGGCGGTGGGAGCCCCCGGCGAACTCGTGGGCGACATGCAGCGTCTCCTGCAGATCCTGAAGAACCTTCTCGCCAATGGCCTGAAGTTCACCGAGAAGGGGCAGCTGTCACTTCGCATCGAGGGCGCGGGCAGCCGCATGCGCTTCGTCGTTTGCGATACCGGCATCGGCATTCCCGCCGACCAGACCGAAGTGATCTTCGAAGCGTTCCGCCAGGCCGACGGCAGCACCAGCCGGCGTTTCGGCGGTACCGGCCTCGGCCTTTCCATTTCGCGCGACTTGGCACGCCGCATGGGCGGCGACATCACGGTGGCGAGCGAACCGGGGCGGGGCAGTTGCTTCACGCTGGACGTTCCGGTCGAGCCACCCAGCGGGGAAACAACGGCGTCGCGCGCGCCGACCCCGGTCGCCGTGACACAGCTCCCTTCCACGGGTGCGAGCGATATCCGCGTTTCCGCATCGTCGCCGGCAGCCGACACCACGCCTCTCGTGCCCGACGATCGCGCCGGCCGTACCCGTCCGGGACGATTGATCCTGGCCGTGGAAGACGATCCCGTCTTCGCCGAGGCGCTGGTGGGTCTGGCGCACGAACTCGACTTCGACTGCGTGGTGGCCGGCACGGCGGATGAAGCGCTCCGTCTTGCCGCGGAGATGGGGCCGAGCGGCATCCTCCTCGACATCGGTCTGCCGGATGTCTCGGGCTTGAGCGTACTCGAGCGCCTGAAGCGCGACCCCGCCACGCGCCACGTACCCGTGCACGTGGTATCCGCGATGGAGCGCTCGCAGGTGTCCCTCGAACTCGGCGCCGTCGGCTACCTGCTCAAGCCCGCGAGCCGCGACAAGCTTGCCGATGCGATCCGCCAGCTCGAGGAACAACACCAGCGCGTGATGCGCCGGTTGCTCATCGTGGAAGACGACGAGCAGCTCCGCGCCAACCTGAAACTGCTGCTGGCGAGCAACCAGCTCGACATCGTGGCGGTGGGCACCATCGAGGCCGCCCTGCGCGAACTCACGACGTCCACGTTCGACTGCATGGTGACCGACCTCGCGCTGCCCGACGGCACAGGTTACGACCTGCTCGAGCGCATGGCGGGCAGCGAGGCTTTCGCGTTCCCGCCGGTCATCGTCTACACGGGACGCTCGCTGACGCGCGACGAGGAACAGAAGCTGCGCCGCCACTCGAAGAGCATCATCATCAAGGGTGCCCGCTCGCCGGAGCGCCTGCTCGACGAGGTGACCCTGTTCCTGCACAGCGTGGAGGCATCGCTGCCGTCCGACCAGCAGCGTCTGCTCAAGGAGGCGCGCCAGCGCGACGCCATGCTCGATGGACGCACGGTGCTCCTTGCCGAAGACGACGTGCGCAACGTCTTCGCCCTCACCAGTGTGCTGGAACCGCTGGGCGTGAAGCTGGACATCGCGCGCAACGGCGTGGAGGCCCTGGAGAGGCTGGCCGCCAACGAGCCCGACCTCGTGCTGATGGACGTGATGATGCCGGAGATGGACGGCCTGACGGCGATGCGGCACATACGTGCGGACCCGCGCTGGAAGAGCCTTCCCATCATCGCGCTGACCGCGAAGGCGATGGCCAACGACCGTGAGTCCTGCCTGCAGGCGGGTGCGAACGATTACATGGCCAAGCCGATCGACATCGACAAGCTCGTGTCGCTGTGCCGCGTATGGTGCTCGCGCCGATGACCGACGCGAACACCGAACTGTTCGATATCGAGCTGAAGCTGCTGCTCGATGCCGTCTACCTGCGCTACCACTACGACTTCCGCGGGTACGCCATGAGCTCGCTGCGCAGGCGCATGCGCCATGCCATGGGGCGGTTCGAATGCGAGCGCATGAGCGACCTGCAGCATCGCATCCTGCACGAGCCGGCCTTCTTCGCCGACGCCATGCAGTACTTCACCGTGCAGGTCTCGGAAATGTTCCGCGACCCTTCGTATTTCCTCGCCCTGCGCGAGCACGTGCTGCCCGTGTTGAAGACCTATCCGTCGATCAAGGTGTGGGTGGCCGGGTGCAGCAGCGGCGAGGAGGTATGGTCGCTCGCCATCCTCCTTGCGGAGGAAGACCTGCTCGACCGCTCGGTGATCTATGCCACCGACATCAATCCCGAGGCGCTGGCGAGGGCGGAACACGGCACCTTCGCGGCCGACCGGTTGCCGCTCTTCAGCCGCAACTACCTCGCCGCCGGCGGGCGTGGGTCGCTGTCCGACTACTACACGTCCGCCTACGGCAATGCCATGTTCGACCGGCGCCTGAAGAAGCAGATGGTTTTCGCGGACCATAGCCTGGCGACCGATTCGGTGTTCTCCGAAGTGCACTTCGTGTCGTGCCGCAACGTGCTGATCTATTTCAATCGCGAACTCCAGGACCGGGCCGTGGGGCTGTTCCACGACGCGCTGGTGCGCAAGGGCTTCCTCGGCCTGGGCAGCAAGGAATCGCTCCAGTTCGGCGCCCATGCCGACGATTTCGAGCCATTCGTACCGAACCAGCGCATCTATCGGAAGGTGACGGCGTGAGCGCGGCCATGGACACGCCCGACCCGTTGGAGGCGCTGGTCATTGGCGCGTCGGCGGGCGGGGTGAGCGCGCTCCAGGACATACTGGGCAGCCTGCCCAAATCCTTCCGGCCGCCGGTGTTCGTGGTGCTGCACGTGCCGAAGGACCGGCCCAGCGGCATTCCCGAACTGATGGGCGGTTACTGCGCGCTGCCCGTCATGGAGGCCGAGGACAAGCAGCCGGTTCAGCCGGGCCACGTGTTCTTCGCCCCGCCCGATTACCACCTGCTCGTGGAAAGCAGGGATGCCATGGCGCTGTCGATGGACGATCCGGTGCTGTTCTCGCGCCCGTCGATCGACGTGCTCTTCGAATCGGCGGCCGCCGTCTACGACAAGGGCCTGCTCGCCATCCTCCTCACGGGGGCCAGCTCGGACGGCAGCGAAGGCGTCGCCGCCGTGCGCGCCGCCGGCGGAAAGGCATGGATACAGTGCCCGACCGAAGCCGCGTCCCCGACCATGCCCACCGCCGCGCTGGCCCACGCCGGGGCCGATGCGGTCCTTCGTCTCGGCGAGATGTGTGAACGCCTAAAGGGAAGCATCGCATGAGTCTCGCTCCTGACATCGTCTCCGTGTCGACCGCGCAAGCACCGGCGATGACACATATCCTGCTGGTCGACGACGTGCCGCAGAACCTTGTCGCGCTCGAGGCGCTGCTGGCGCAGGACGGCCTCGCCATCCTGAAGGCAAGCTCGGGCGCGGAAGCGCTGGAACTCCTCCTCCGCTTCGACGTGGCCTTGGCGCTGCTCGACGTGCAGATGCCGGAGATGGACGGTTTCGCGCTGGCAGAATTCATGCGCGGCTCGTCGCGCACGCGCCACGTGCCCATCATCTTCCTCACCGCGTCTCCCAGCGATCCGGCGCGGTCGTTCAAGGGTTACGACGCGGGCGCCGTCGACTTCCTGCACAAGCCGCTGGACCCTCGCGTGCTCCTGGGCAAGGTCAACGTGTTCATCCAGCTGTATCGACAGCGGCTCGAACTCAAGGAGCGGAACGAGCGGCTCGAGCGCTCGCTCCAGCTCAACGAAACGATGATCGCGGTACTCACCCACGATCTGCGGACGCCGCTGTCGGCCATCAGCCTCTGCGCCGAACGGCTCGTGGACGAGGCGGACGGCACGCCGCTCGCACGCACCGCGTCCCACGTGATGACCAGCGCCGGGCGCATGACACGCATGATCGAGCAGTTGCTCGACTTCTCGCGCATTCGCTCATCCATCCTCAAGCTGGATTTCCAGAAGGGCGACCTGGGCCAGCTGTGCGAGGACGTGGCCGCCGAGATGCGGCATGCGCACGACGGCCTACCCATCGGATTGTCCGCCAACGGAGACCTGCACGGGGTCTTCGACGGGGTACGGATCGCCCAGGCCGTGTCCAACCTCATCGGCAACGCCATCCAGCACGGCGAAGCGGGCGACATCAACGTGCACGTCGACGGCACGGAAAAGGACCGGCTGGAAGTTTCCGTAACGAATGCGGGCCAGATTCCGGCGCATCTGCTCGACCGTCTCTTCGAGCCGTTCAAGGGCAGCTTCCATCCCAGCAAAGGTCTGGGCCTGGGCCTTTACATCGCCGATCAGTTCGTCCGTGCGCACGGCGGAACCCTGGGCGTGGAGAACCTGTCCTCGGAGGTCCGTTTCCGGCTCAGGCTTCCGCGTGTTGGGGTGCCGACACAAGGTTAGCTATGCTGGCGCCGGCGCCATCCGGCGCAGCCACGGACATTCCGACGCTTCGTGACCTCGTCGAACCACAACGTATGCGACAGGAACCGGCCGCGCCATGGATGAGCGAGGGCCGGGGTCCGGCCGGGTCGCCGCCGTTTTCGTTGCCCTGATCTCACTGCTGACCGTGGCGGTACTCAGTGCGCCGCGGTACGAGCAGGCGAAGCTGGCCGACACGAAAGCGCCCGAGGCCAGGCCCATCATGCCGATCGTCGAGGTCTGGCTCAGCACCGCGGACCACAAGCTGAAGCTGGCGCCGCAGCCGCCGCTGGCGATGGCCGCGCGCGGCGACGCACCCGCCGACATCGCCATCGACATCGACGCCAGGTACCAGTCCATGACCGGTTTCGGCGCGGCGATGACCGATGCCTCGGCATGGCTGATCCGGAACAGGCTCGACGAGCCGCGGCGCCAGGCCCTTCTGCGGGAACTGTACGGGCCGCCGCCCAACCTCAATTTCAACATGATGCGCCTGACCATCGGGGCGTCGGACTTCTCGTTGAACCTCTACACCCTGGACGACATACCGTTCGGCGAATCGGACACGGAGCTGCACTACTTCAACGTGGCGGCCAACCTGCACGACCTGATCCCGACGGTGCGCGACGCGCTTGCCGTGAATCCAGGCCTCCTCATCGTCGCCTCGCCGTGGAGCGCGCCGGCCTGGATGAAGGACAGCCAGAACCTGATCGGCGGCGAATTGCTGGAGGAACACGAGAGCGCGTTCGCCGACTACCTGATCAAGTACCTGGACACTTATCGAAGCCACGGCATTCCCATCTTCGCGCTGACGTTGCAGAACGAGCCGGCGTATTCGCCGATCAGCTATCCCGGCATGCTGATGGGTGCGAAAACGCGGGCGCGCATCATCGCGAACTACCTTGGCCCCAGGCTCGCCAACCGTACACCGCGCACGCGCATCCTCGACTGGGACCACAACTGGAGCCATCCTGAGCAGCCGTTGGCCGTGCTAGGCGATCCTGCCGCGGCGCGCTACGTCGACGGCGTGGCGTGGCACTGCTACGAAGGCAGCCAGCACGCGCAGGGCCGCGTGCACCGCGAACATCCCGACAAGGACGCCTACATCACCGAATGCTCGGGTGGCGACTGGTCGTTGAACATGAACGGCGAACTGCTCTGGTCCGCGCGCAACCTGCTGGTGACCGGCATCCGGCAGTGGGCACGCGGAGTGATCTACTGGAACCTCGCCCTCGACGAGAACCACGGTCCGCATTTCGGCGGATGCACACTGTGCAACGGGGTGATCACCATCGATTCGGTGACGGGCGACGTGACCCGCACCGACGAGTACTACGCGCTGGCCCACTTCAGCAGGTTCGTGTTGCCGGGCGCGGTCAGGGTGCGGTCCACCGATACCGACGCCGACATGGGCATCGCCAACGTCGCGTTCCAGAACGCGACGGACGATTCGATCGTCCTGGTCATGGTGAATATCAGGAAGAAGGCGCGCACCGTCACCGTCGCGCAAGGCCAGACGCGATTCCGGTACACCATCCCGGCGGAAAGCGTGGCTACGCTCACGTGGAACCCGAACCTCGCGGGCGTATGGGTGCGCCGGGCCCTTCGCTGGCTTGGCAGGCCGGGCGCGCCGGTTCGGACGGATCAGCTATCAGGGCTCAGGTGATTCGTACCAGATGCCCTTGAGCTGCGACACGGTCAGGCCGCTGATGAGACAATGGTTCGGATTGCTCGGCTGGGCATCTTCGATCACCTTTCCGCCAAGGCCGGTGGCCGTCGAAACACGCGCGATCCACCATGTCGGGCCGTCTCCCCACTTCCGCGTCTTGTCGCTCTTGACGAACTTCTTCACGCTGTCGGCGTCCAGGTTCTTCGCCTTCAGCTCCTTGCACAGTGCCGAGACGTTCTCCAGCTTGCCGTTGATGTCCTGGTCTTCGTCCTTGTAATTCTTGTCGGTATTGGCTTCGCCACTGCGCGCCATGAGATAGGTTCCCGGGACCGGGTCGCCATTCTTTGCAAAGGCGGTGCCGGACAAGGCGAGCAGGCACGCGAGAAGGACGTTGATGGTGCTCTTCATGAGGACTTCCTCGATGTCATTCGCGTGGCCATTCAGGACGGGATCGTCCGGACGATGGCTGGCCGCCGCGACGCCATCCGCCCGCCGTCAGCGTCGCTGCCCGGCCGTGCCGGGCGTATCGGTCGAATGCTGATTTCCAGGGCAATCCATGCCGAACCAGTGATGGAGGCGGCGTGCGCTTGCTACTTCTGGCGCAACGGATCGAGCAGCCGTTTCAGCCCGTTATGGTCGAGTTCCAGCGCCAGCGCGAGCAGGTTGCCGAGACGGCCGGGCGGAAAGCCCTTGCGTGCATACCAGGCGAGGTAGGCGCCCGGCAGGTCGGCGATGAGACGCCCCTTGTACTTTCCGTAGGGCATAGGAGTGGTAACGAGGCTTTGCAGGTCTTCGGGTTTCATTTGCTACTCTGGGCGGCGTAAACCTGGCCGGCGCGACCGCCACCGTGGGAAAGGGGGGATTATGAAGCGTATGTCCAAGGCAACGTGGCTGGTCTTCGCTGTTGCGCTGGTAGCCGGCTCGGCGGCAAGCCGTACCGAGTCGGCGAAGGCTCCAGAGCCGTCCTTGCTCGGCACCTGGTCGCTCGACACTTCGCGCATGCCCCTGCCGCCGGACCAGCGTCCCAAGAGCGTACGGTTCGCGTTCGCCGATGCCGGCGGCGGAAACTTGTCGATACACGTGGACATCGTCTACTCGCCGGGCTCGGAGGTCCATTCCACGTCGCTGGCGTCGGTCGACGGTTCGGCTGCCGTCGTAGAAAACAGCCCCGAAGCCGACCACGTGACGCTGCGGCGTCCCACTCCCGGTGTCCTGGTCATGGCGCTGCAAAAACAGGGTGTGCTGGTTTCCACGCGCATCTACACCGTCACGCCGGACAACCATGGGCTCGTCGAAACCAACGTCCATCCCGGCGAAAAGGGGGACATCGTGATGCGCACGAACTACTTCGAGCGCTCTCGCTAGACACCCGAACTTTCCGTTGATGTTGCGGTGCGGTTCGATGAATACTCGGCCATCGCCGCTGCCGGCCGTCATGATGACCGAGTTGCTTTCCCCGGATGCGCTTGCCCCGCAGGCACTCGATCATGCGCTGACCTTGCCCGCGCGCTTCTACACCGATGCGCGCATGCCCGGCATCGATGGCCCGGCCATCTTCGCGCGGAGTTGGCAGCTGGTGTGTCACCACTCGCAGTTGACGGGTGTCGGCGACCACGTGGTCACCGAGATTTCGGGGCTGCCCCTGCTGATCGTTCGCAGCGACGCATCCAGCATTCGCGCTTTCCACAACGTGTGCAGGCATCGTGCCGGGCCCATCGCCAGCTGTGACGGCCAGGGTGCCACGCAGCTTCGCTGCCGTTACCACGGCTGGACCTACGGCTTGGACGGTGTGCTGCGCGGTGCGCCCGAGATGGGCCGTGCACCCGACTTCCACCCCGCGGACATCCGCCTTCCCGAGGTGCGTGTGCACGTGTGGCAAGGGCTCGTCTTCGTCGCCATCGGCGAGGCGCCGCCGTTCGAGTCGTTCGTGGCGGGCATCGATGCACGACTCGGCGAGGCGCGTGCGCTGGACGGTTACCGCTTCCATCATCGCGTCACCTACGACGTCGCCTGCAACTGGAAGGTCTACGTGGACAACTACCTGGAGGGTTACCACGTGCCGCACATCCATCCGGGGCTCAACAGTCTCCTCGACTATCGCAGCTACGTGACGGAGACCGCCGAGTGGTATTCGTTCCAGTTCAGTCCGCTGGAGAGCGGCGACGAACTGTACGGCAGCGGCGAGGCGCTGTACTACTTCCTGTACCCGAACGCGATGCTGAATATCCTGCCCGGGCGCTTGCAGACCAACCGTGCGCTGCCCATGGGCGTGGATCGCTGCCGCGTAGTGTTCGACTTCTACTACGCCCCGGACGACAGCGCGGAAGCGGAATCGCGCCGGGAGCGCGATGTCGCGTTCAGCGACGAGGTACAGGACGAGGACGTCACCATCTGCGAAGACGTGCAGCGAGGGCTCGCCTCCGGTTCGTACGAGGCGGGCCGCCTGAATCCATTGCGTGAGAATGCCGTGCACCATTTCCATGAGATGGTGCGCCGTGCCTATCGCGACGCTGCCGCGAGCGCATGAGCGACACCCAACGGTCGCTCGGCCTGTGGATGCTGATCGCATTGGTGATCGGCAACATCATCGGTTCGGGCGTGTTCGTCCTGCCGGCAGCCTTGGCACCTTACGGCGCGGCGAGCCTGATCGGATGGGGTATCAGCCTGGGCGGTGCCCTGATGCTCGCACTGGTGTATGCGCGGCTGGCCGAACTGATTCCCAACCACGGCGGCGCCTATGCCTATGCGCACGCGGCATTCGGCGACCGCATCGGCTTCGTCGTGGCGTGGAGCTACTGGGTCTGCGTGTGGTCCGCCAACGCGGCCATCGCCGTGGCGTTCGCGGGCGGCCTGGGTTCCGTATGGCCGGAGGCCACGCTCACACCGTTCCGTAGTGCCGTGTGCGCCCTGGGCGCGTTGTGGATCTGCACCGCCATCAACCTGACCGGCGTACGCGAAGCCGGCCGCACCGCCATCGTGCTTACGCTGTTGAAACTGGTCCCACTCGTGGTGTTCGGCCTGCTGGGCCTGGGTTGGGTGCACGCGAGTGCCTTCCGGCCGTTCAATCCGAGCGAGCTGCCGCTGATGAGCGTGGCGTCGTCTGTTGCCGCGTTGACGCTTTGGGCGTTCCTGGGTCTCGAGACGGCGACGGTACCCACCGGCGTGGTGAAGGATCCGCAGCGCACCGTGCCGCGCGCCACCCTGGTGGGCGTGACGATCGCGGGGCTCGCCACGATGCTCGCATGCACCGTGGTTATCGGGATGCTTCCCGCCGACGTGCTGCGCTCGTCGGCCGCACCCATGGCCGACGCGGCCAGTCGCGTGTGGGGCCCTGCTGCCGGGGTGGCGATCGGCGTCGTCGCGACCGTTTCGTGTTTCGGCGCGCTAAACGGGTGGGTATTGCTGCAAGCGCAGACCACGCTTGCCGCCGCGCAGGACGGCCTCTTCCCAGCCGTGTTCGCTCGATTGGACAAGCGCGGCACCCCATGGGTCGGCCTGGCGATCAGCAGCGTGCTCGCCAGCGCGTTGATCGCTTCCAACTACAGCCGCACGCTGGTGGCGCTGTTCACGTTCACCATCCTCCTGTCGACGGCCGCGACCTTGGTTCCTTACCTCGTGACGGTACTCGCATGGTGGCGGATCGATACCACCGCGCGACCATGGCGCCGATGGGTCGCGGCCGGCGCGCTCGCCTTCAGCCTGTGGGCGCTCATCGGCACGGGTGTCGAGACGCTGCTCTGGGGAGCGGTGTTGCTGCTGGCGGGGTTGCCCATCTACCTGTGGCAGCGCCGGAACCATCCTGAAAGGTAGGGCCGCCACAATCGATCGACCCACGTTCGATGGCGGCACTCAACCCGATGGGCAGATACCTGGTCTTCGCCCTGCTGGCCGGAACCGGCTTGGCCGGTTGCGCCAGCCAGCCATTGCCCGATCTGCACGCGCCCGTCCCCGGCGAGTGGCGGCACGCCGTTGCCGATGCAGCGGCGGTCGCCCCGACCGACCTGCGAGGCTGGTGGCGCACTTTCGGCGATCCATCGCTGGACGCCCTGGTGGACCGGGCGCTGGCGCATAACCTCGACGTCGCGCAGGCGGCGGAGCGCGTGCGCGCGGCCCGTGCGCTGCACGGCCAGGCCGGTTCCACGTTCCTGCCGCAACTGCATGCGAAGACCGAGGACGTGGATGCCCCCGACGCCGGTGCGTCGTACTTCGTCGCCGGCTTCGACGCCACCTGGGAACTGGACGTGTTCGGCCGAGGTACGGCCGTTCGCCGCGCGGCGCAGGGCGACCTCGATGCGGCAGCCGCCGATCTCCAGAATGCGAAAGTCACCCTGGTAGCCGAGGTGGTGCGCAACTGGGTCGAGCTGCGCGCCGCGCAACAACAACTGCAGTGGCTGCAACAGGTGCGCGATGCACGGCAACGGCAAGCCGATCTATTGAAGGTGCGTGAGCGCCTGCGCCTTGCGGGTGCGGAGAGCGTGCAGCGGGCCGATGCGGCGCTGGCGCAGGCGGAAGCCGCCACGGTCGAGCCGCGCGATACGGTGGATGCGAGTGCGCAGCGGCTGGCCGTGCTGCTTGGATCCCCCGAGCCGGATCCTGCCTGGACGGCTACGGATACGGCTCCGCTCCCCACACTAGGGGCCTGGAGCCTGCCTGCCACGCCCGCCGACCTGCTTCGTTCGCGGCCGGAAATCCGGCATGCCGAGGCCGACGTGCTGCGCGCCGCCGGTGCCGCTGGCATCGCGCACGCCGATCGTTTCCCCAGCCTCGCCATCGGGGGTTCGCTGACCTGGTCGGCCAGTCTCCAATCGCACCGCAACGCCGGGGACAATCCCGTCGCATCGATCGGTCCGCTGATCGACATTCCCTTGTTCGACTGGGGCATGCGCGCGGCGCAGGAGGATGCGAAGCGGCATGAGCTGCGGGCGAGCGTGCTGGCGTACCGGCAATCGGTGCTGGAAGGCGTGGCCGATGTGGAAACGGCACTCGGGCGCCTGCAGCGGCAAGGCGAGTACGAGCAGCAGTGCGGAGCCGCGGCGGCGTCGCTCGAGCGCGCCGATTCGATGGTGGCTCGACGCGTCGCGCTGCGGCTCGCGGGGCCCGAGGATCGGATCGAAAGCACCGTCGCGCACGACGAGGCGGCATTGGCGCTCGTGCAGGCCCGAGCGCGGCGCGATCTCGCGTTCGTGTCGCTGTTCAAGGCCCTTGGCGGCGCGCCGCTCCCCCCGGCAAGCGACGCGGCGCCGGCGGGAGACCAGGACTGATGGTCGCCCTTGCCCGCAAGACGCTCGTGCACGAATGGCGCCGTTTCCTGCCGGCCATCCTGGCGGTGGGTTTCGCAGGGCTGCTGCAGTTGCTGCAGGCGGCGCTGGTGCTGGGCATCTTCAGTAGCGCGAGCGTGTACATCACGGGCTCGGCGGCAGATCTCTGGCTCGGCTATCCCGGCACGCAGAGCGTGAGCCTCGGCCGCTCCATCGATCCGAACCTGGAAGGCCGTCTGCTCATGGATCCCGCGGTTGTGCGCGTCGAACCCTTCATCTGGCTCGACGCCGACTGGCGGGGCCGTACCGGGACGGGCGGCGAGTCCGTCTTCGTTTCGGGCATCGATCCGCGCCCCACGGGGCTCATGTTCGCGCATGCGTTGCCGTCCTCCTTGCGGATGCGGCTGGAGGAACCCGACGCGGTGATCGTGGACAAGGCCGATATCGACAAACTCGGCGTCGCCGTGGGAGACATCGCCTCCATCAACGGGCACCGGGTGCGCGTGGTCGGCGTGAGCAGCGGCTTGCGCGCGCTCGGTGGCGTCAATGTCGTCGCCTCGCTCGAGACCGCGCGCGTGCTCGACACCGATCCCGCCGATGGCGGCCGGCCGACGTACCTCGTTGCCGGACTGCGCGATCCTGCCCAGGCCGACGCGGTGGCGCGGCGCCTCGGTGGCGACCGCGCGTTCGACCGCTACGAGGTATGGACGGCTGCCGCGTTCGCGCGACGATCGGTGCTCTACTGGATGCTGGACACCGGCGCGGGTGCCGGTGTGCTGTTCCTCGCCGGCGTGGTGTTCATGGTGGGTGCGGTCATCACCAGCCAAACGCTCGTGGCGGCCGTGGCCGGCTCGGTGCGGGTGTACGCGACGCTCAACGCATTGGGCGTGGGCATGCGCTCACTGCGTTGGGTGGTGCTGGAGCAGGCATCGTGGGTGGGCGTGCTGGGGTTGCTGGGCGCCGGCGTGCTCGGCGCTGCCTTGCTCGCCCTCGCGCGCGGACAGGACGTGCCGGTGGTGCTGGATGTTCCGGTGGCGCTCGCGTGCGCGGCCCTGACGATGGGCCTGACCACCGTTTCCGGGCTCGCGGCGATTCGCAGCCTGCGCCACGCCGACCCCGCGAGCCTGCTGCGATGAGCGCAGGCACCGCCACCGCCCGCGTTACGTTGCGCGCCGAGGACGTCGGCAAGGCGTTCACGTCGGGCAAGGTGCGCACGACGATCCTGCACGGGCTGTCGTTGTCGATCCGCGCAAGCGAGCTGACACTGATCTCCGGCCCTTCCGGTTGCGGCAAGAGCACCTTGCTCGCCACCCTCAGCGGGTTGCAGAAGGTGGACACAGGATGCGTGTTCGCGCTGGACCACCGGCTGGACGATATGGATCCGCGGGCCCTGGAGCGCTTCAGGCTGCTGCATACGGGCTTCGTCTTCCAGGGCTTCAACCTCTTTCCCGCGCTGACGGCCCGCGAACAGGTGGAGTTGCCGTTGCACTATCTCGGCATTCCCAAGCGCGTTGCGCGCGAGCGCGCGGCGCGGTCGCTCGAAGAGGTGGGGCTTGCGCATCGCATGACGCTGAAGCCCGCGGAGCTTTCCGGGGGCGAGAAGCAGCGCGTGGCGATCGCACGCGCCCTGTCGAAGGAACCGCAACTGCTGTTCGCCGACGAACCGACGAGTGCGCTCGACGCCGCCAGCGGGCAGGTCGTCATCGACATGCTGCATCGTATCGCGCGAGTGCACGGCACCACCGTGCTCTGCGTCAGCCACGACCCGCGCCTGATCGGCCACGCCGACCGCGTGTTGTCGATGGAGGACGGCCGGATCCTCAGCGACCGGCGCGATCTCCCTCCGTTCGCCCCCCAATACGGGAACGTTCCATGATGCCTTCCATCGTTCGACACGCGATCCTGCTCGCACTCACGGCAGTGCTGCTTGGCGGGTGCAGCCGGCATGATGACGCGGCGATGGCAGCGCCCGCGCCTGCGCCGTCGTATGCGGCGGTCGCTCGCGGTCGCGTCGACGTCGAAGGCGGCTTGCTTAACCTCGGGATGCCGCGTGAGGGCACGCTCGCCGAGGTGAACGTGCACGAAGGCGATCACGTGCGGAAAGGCCAGGCGCTTGCGTCGCTCGATCCCGAGCCGGGCACGCTCGCCGTCGCGGCGGCACACGCAGAGCTGGACCAGGCAAAGGCACAGCTGGCGCTGCTCGGCGACAAGCTCGCCACCGCCAAGGAGCGCGCGAAACGCCTTGCCGTGGCGGAACGCGCCGGGGCCGGCGACGGTCACAGCGCCGACGAGGCGCGTGACCTGTCGACCGAACTTGCCGCGCAACAGGTGGCCATGCGGGCGGAGGTGGCAGGCGCCGAGCAGAAGCTCGCCGGCGCACACTTCGAACTGGCGCGCCGTACGCTGCGGGCACCGATCGACGCAGACGTGCTGCACGTGGCCGCCCAGCCGGGTGCCAGCGTTTCGCCGCAGGGCGGCGCGCTGTTCGTGCTGTTGCCACGAACTCCCCGGATCGTGCGCGCCGAGCTGAGCGAAGGCTATGCCGACGCGGTGCACCCCGGGATGACAGCACTCGTGACCTCGGACGCCTCGCCCGATGCAAAGCCATGGGCGGCCCGCGTGCTTCGCGTCGGCACGGTGGTGGGGCCTTCTTCCCTCGAAGACGACCCCCAGGCGCGTGCCAACAGCCGCTCGGTCGAGTGCGTGCTGGCGCTGGATGGTGGCCAAGCCGCGCGCGTGGGCGAGCGCGTCATGGTCCGGTTTGGCGCGGGCGATTCGCGTATTCCTGCGAAAGCCGAATGAAACGGCTGCATGCGAGGCTTGTTTTCCTCCAATCCGGGGTAGTCGCGTGATCCGCCAAGCCGAATTCTTCCTCGAAGGCGACAGCAGGGGTGTCCTGCTGATCCATGGCTTGACCGGCACGCCGACGGAAATGCGGATGCTCGGCAAGGGCCTGAACAAGGCCGGTTTCACCGTGCATGGCATGCAGCTGGCAGGCCACTGTGGCGATGTCGACGACCTGCTCGCCACCGGCTGGCGCGACTGGTATGCCAGCGTGGAGCGGGCGGCCGATGCGATGCTGACGAAGGTCGACACGCTCTTCGTCGGCGGTCTTTCGATGGGCGCGTTGCTCGCGCTGAAGCTCGCCGCCGACCGCCCGGAGCGGATCGCCGGCGTGGGCGTCTATGGCGCCACCTTCCGCTACGACGGATGGAGCATACCCTGGACGGCACACCTCTCGTTCCTGCTGCCGCTCTTCAAGCGCCTGGGCATCGGACGCGACCGGGCGTTCCTCGAACAACCGCCTTACGGCCTTCGCGACGAGCGCCTTCGCGAGCAGGTGAGTGCGGCGATGCGCAGCGGCGACAGCACCATGGCCGGGTTGCTCGGCAATCCCTGGCACTCGTTGGCCGACCTCTACCTGTTGTCGGCACAGGTGCGCCGCCAATTGCGGGACGTGACCTCGCCCTGCCTGGTGGCGCACGCCAGCAACGACGACATAGCCAGTGTGCGCAACGCCGAACTGGTGATGCGCGAGGTAAAGGCACCGGTCGAACTCTTGTTGCTCGATGACAGCTACCACATGATTACCATCGACAAGCAGCGCCGCACCCTGATCGATCGCTCCGCACGCTTCTTCGACACGATAGCTCCCGGGCAGACGCTCTCCGCGCTGGCGGGCTGACGACGATGGCGCCGCTGACGCTCGGGTTGTGGATCGCCAACGTGGTGTTCGACACGGTGGGGCAGCTCGCCTTCAAGGCCGCGGCGAGTGGACCGGAGGAAGCCGACGGCTTCGCGCACTGGCGCGGCATGGCCATGCGTCCATGGCTATGGCTGGGCATCGGCTGCTACGGCATCGAATTCCTCGTGTGGATCGCATTCCTGTCGTTGGTCCCGCTTTCCGATGGCGTGCTGCTGGGTTCCATCAACATCGTGGCGATCATGCTCGCCGGCCGCTGGTTGTTCGGCGAGAAGCTCACCGGGCTGCGCGTGCTGGGTATCGGGCTGGTGAGTCTCGGCGTGGCGATCGTGGGAGCCGGCGGATGAAACGCTTCTATATCGTCGGCTTCCTTCTCCTGATGGCCTTCGACACGCTGGCGCAGCTGTCGTTCAAGCTGGCCGGCAGCCACGCATTGCCCGTGACCGCGGACGCCGCCTGGGTGGCGCGCGTATTCGCGCAGCCGTGGGTCTACGGAGCCGTGGCAGGCTACGTCGGCGCATTCTTCACGTGGATGACGTTGCTGAGGCACGCACCCATCGGCCCGGCCTTCGCTGCTTCGCATCTGGAAGTGGTGAGCGTGACGCTACTTTCCGCGTGGTTGCTGCACGAGCCGCTGACCTTGCCGCGCGTGCTCGGGGCGGTCACGATCGTGGCCGGCATCCTCTGCCTCGGCGCCGCCGAACGCGAAACGCTCGCGGTCGCGCCCGGCCCGGCCGGGTAAGCACCGTGCGCCGCCACGTCTTCCGCGAGATTCCGCCCACGGCCGGTTTGCCGCTGCGTATCGCGGACTTATTGCCAGGCCGCGCCGCGCTGGCCGAGACGCTGGCCTCGCAACTCGATACGCCGCCCGTGCTACTTACATGCTCCGGCACCGTCGCGTTCATGGTGGCATTGCGCACGCTTTCCGAGCGCGCCCCACAGCGCCAGGAGGTGGTGGTGCCGGCCTACACCTGTCCGCTCGTGGCGATTGCCGTGCATGCGCTCGGGTTGCGCTTGCGGGTGTGCGACACGCGCGAGGGCCACTTCGACATGGACGAAACGGCGCTGTCGAGCTTGTGCGGCGACGACACACTCGCCGTGGTGCCAACCCACGTCGCCGGCTTGGTAGCCGATGTGGACACGGCGAACCGTATCGCACGAGAGGTGGGTGCATGGGTGATCGAGGATGCCGCGCAGGCGCTGGGCGCGCTGGACCAGGGCCGTAGCGTTGGACTGCGTGGCGATATCGGCTTCTTCAGTCTCGCGGCGGGCAAGGGCCTGTCGATCTACGAAGGCGGATTGCTGGTATCGCGCGACGCGGCACTGCGCGACGCCCTGCGGCGCACGCACGACGCGATGGTGCCGCACGATGGCGGATGGGAACGGCGGCGCAGCCTCGAATTGCTCGGTCTCGCAGCGCTTTACCGGCCGGTTGGCTTGACCGTTGCGTACGGCCTGCCATTGCGCCGCCGACTGCGGCAAGGCGACCCCGTTGCCGCCGTGGGCGACGACTTTCCCGCACGCATCCCCATGCATCGGGTGGGCCGGTGGCGGCAGGGCGTGGGTGCGCGTGCGGCGGTTCGCTGGCCCGCCTTCCTCGCCGATCGCCGCGCGCGGGCCGCGCGGCGCGTCGATCGTCTGCGGCAGGTTGCCGGCCTTGAGGTGATCGTGCCGCGCGAGGACAGCGAAGGAAGCTGGCCGTTCCTGCTGCTGCGCTTTGCCGACGCGGCATGCCGCGATGCGGTGCTGGACGATCTCTGGTGTGCCGGCGTCGGGGTCAGCCAGTTGTTCGTGCATGCCTTGACCGACTACACCTATCTCGCCGACCGCGTGCCTAACGTTCCGACACCCCATGCGCGCGACTTCGCACAAAGCGCGCTCACGCTGAGCAACAGCCCGTGGCTGGACGATGCGACCTTCGAGCGCGTGGTCCAGGCGATAGAGAGGATCCAGAAGGCGGGCGAGGTGTTCAGTTTGCAGCCCGCTCCGCGATAGCCGCCAGCAAGCGCCCGTTGAGCACGTGTTGCTGCGCCTGCCATCCGGCCAAGTCCCGCTCGTCTACTGCCGGCTGCGCGTCCCTCGCGGAAAGCCAGCGTTTCCACCAGCTGCGATAGCGATAGTGGGACACCTCGCCGGTGATATCGCTGCCCACGAGCCCGCCACGCAGGCTGCCGATGATGGCCAGGGCATCGTCGAGCCGGAACATGCCCTGGTCCCAGTTGGTTCGGGCCACGTCTTCCGCGAACACATCCTTGTCGATGGACAGGTAGGCCGGCAGCGACTCATCCCTCTGGTAGGCACAGAACGCCTCGACCAAAGCCGCCACGTCGCCGAATCCATGGAACGCATGGGCAAGGCCCGCACGGGCCGCCCATGAGACGTCGACGCCGACGCTCCAGTAACTCAGCCGCCCTTCGCGCAGCGGCGCGCGATAGTTTTCCCAGGCATGGCTCGCGCCGATGTCACCGGACCCGATGCCCACCACGTGCACATGGCTCACCCTTGGCAACATGGCGACCCGCCGCACCCATGAGCCGCAGTGCACGCCGAACGGATAACGCATGTTGTCCGGATGATTGTCGAGCACGACCACCTGGAATCTCTCGTCGCCCGGCACACGGGCGATCAAGGGCCAGCTGAGGTGGTGGAAGTCGCCGCTGCCGAGAAGGACGGGGCCGCGCAGTGGAAGGTTCGCCAGCACATCGTCGAAGCGCGCGAGTGTCCGCAGCGTGCAGCCGAAGCGCAGGGCCTCCTGCCAGTGGTCCAACGGCACCACGAGGCTTTCCGCGGGAGGAATGACCGACCGGTCGATGTCGAGAACGGTAGGACGCATCATGCGCAGACACCTACGCGTCCGCTGGCGACAGGCTCGCCCTCAAAGTGCCTGGCGAACCGGCGCAGGAGCATCCGCAGCAAGGGATTGCGCAGGTACACGGCGTGCCGTGTGTAACTGAGACGCGCACCCAGGCGCACCTTCACTTCCGGGTCGGTCCAGCCGGCCACGTAGTGGGTGAGACCGCGCTGACGTGCGTATTCCAGGTTGTGCACCCAGCTGACGGCGTACAGATTGTATTCGCGTGCCTGCGGGTAGGCGAAGCCGATGTACTTGTCGATCAGCATGCCGGCGTATTCGTAGCAGAGGTTCCAGCCGATCAATTCGTCGGCGCCGCGGTACATGAAGACGATGCCGCCGCTGTCCTTGTCCCTGAGCAGGGCGGTGAAGAAGGCCTTGCTCAGGAGGTCGAAATGGGTCTCGCTCTGCGCATACACGTTGCGGTAGAGCGCGTAACACGCATCGATCACGCTGTCGTCGCCGAAATACGCCGCGCCCGTCGGCACGGCATCGACCTGCACGCGCTCGCGTGCACGCAACTTGCGCCGCAGGTCCTTGCGCCGGCTCGACGACAGGCGCGCGATGTAGTCGTCGACGGAGGCGAAGTCGATCGGCACCCAGGCCAATGGCATGCCTTCCAG
The DNA here is from genome assembly GCF_056755355.1 of Luteibacter sp. HAY1-4A. Classification (NCBI taxonomy): domain Bacteria; kingdom Pseudomonadati; phylum Pseudomonadota; class Gammaproteobacteria; order Lysobacterales; family Rhodanobacteraceae; genus Luteibacter; species Luteibacter sp. HAY1-4A. Next base: position 115,538 of record NZ_JBNDHZ010000001.1, on the reverse strand, counting down.
GACGACGAAGCCTCGCGCAGCCAGAGCCTCGGCAAACGCGCCGGACTTCGCATTCGCCGAGGCGGTCAGCAGGGGCGATTCGATCGCCAGGTCCTTGACGATGAGCAGCGGGCACTCTTGTCCGTGTGCTTCCAGTAGTTCGGCGACCAGCCTGTCCGGCGCCGGATGCACGGGCACCGGCGCATATTCGGTGACGGTGCAGCCGACGAAGCGCGCGCGCCAGCGAAGCAGCCGGCCCCACCAGCGATACAGCGGCAGCGACGTCACCCGTCGGCGCAATGCCTCGTCGGCGGTGGTCAGTACGTCGAAGCGCGTGTGGAAGGTAGGTACGCCGGACGGGGAGCGTGCGGCGGTGAAACCCTCGGGCGGATGAGCCAGGAAATGCTCGACGAGGGAAACGGGTTCGAGCGCGGTGCAGAAGGGCATGGCAGTGTGGCTCAGGCGCGTTTCAGTGCGAGTACGGCATTCAGTCCGCCGAATGCGAACGAGTGGCTGAGGGCGGCCCGCACCGGCATTTCCCTGGCCGTGTGGGGTACGTAATCGAGGTCGCACGCAGGATCGGGCCGATCGAGGTTGGCAGTGGGAGGCACGACGTTCTCGGCCATGGCGCCGAGCACGGCCACCAGCTCCAGCGCCCCGGATGCGCCCAGCGCGTGGCCGTGCATGGACTTGGTGGACGATACGGCGAGGCGGCCCGCATGAGGCCCGAACACATGGTGGATGGCCTGCGTTTCGCTGATGTCATTCGCCAGCGTGCCGGTGCCGTGGGCATTGATGTAGTCGATGTCCCCGGGTGCCAGTTGCGCATCCGCCAGCGCCTGGACGATGGCCGCGGCCGCCCCGGAAGAGGTCGGTGCGACGATGTCGCCCGCATCGGCGCTCATGCCCATCCCGGCAAGTTCCGCCAGCGGCACGGCACCCCTGGCCCTCGCGTGTCCCGCGGATTCGAGCACGAAGACGCCCGCGCCTTCACCGAGCACCAGTCCGCGCCGATTGGCGCTGAACGGGCGGCATGTATCGTCGGCGAGCACACGCATGGCCTCCCATGCGCGCAGGGCTGCGTAGGTGAAGCAGGCTTCGGTGCCCCCGGCGATCGCCACGTCGGCGAGCCCCGCGCGGATGAGCAACGCCGCCTGCGCGATCGCGTGGTTCGACGAAGCGCAGGCACTGGCTACGCCGAACGCGGGGCCGCGCAAACCGTGCTCGATACTGATATGGCTGGCGGGCGCGTTGGCCATCAGGCGCACGATGGTGAGCGGGTGCAGCCTTGTCGCATTCTCCGCGTACAGCCGTCTGGCCTGCTCGTTGTGCGACGTCTCGCCGCCGGCGCCGGTGCCGATGACGACAGCCGTCCGCGCCGCGAGTCCGTTCGTGTCGAATGCGATGCCTGCCTGGGCAACGGCCTCGCGCGCTGCGACCAGGGCGAATTGCGAGGTGCGGTCCAGCAGGGGCATCTTGCGCTCGTCGAAGTGCGCGGCGGGATTGAAGTCCTCCGGCACCTGCGCCGCGATCCGTACCCTCAGCTGGCTGGCGTACTCGTGCCGGAGCGGCCGGATGGCGCTGAGGCCTTCGCGCAGGTTCCGCCAAAGGACGTTGGCGCCTTCACCGAACGGGCTGACCGCACCCATGCCGGTGATCAAGACGCCGCGGCCGGACGCGTTCACGCAGCGGCGTCCCTGCCGTCCGGCTTGGCGGCGAGGGCGGTGCGCACGGCCTCGATGAGGTGCCCGACGGTATCGGACTCGAAGTTCGCGCGTTCGTCGGGAAACTGGATGTCGAAGCGTTCCTCGAGCTCGAAGATCAGTTCGATGGCGTCGAGGGACGTGACGCCGAGATCCTTGAGCGTGGCTTCCGGAACGAGCGACGCGGGGTCCACCTTGGTCTGTTGGGCGACAATGGCAACGATCTGTTCACCGACATCGTCGGTATGAGGCAGGACGTTCATGGTGCATCCTCCGGTGGACCCCTTCAGGTTCAGCCGCGTTTCGCGCGCGTCAGCAACTGGTCGAGCAGGGCGATCGCCAGGTCGATCTCTTCGTGCGTGATGTCGAGCGACGGTGCCAGCGTGATCACGTTCTTGTACCAACCGCCCACGTCGAGCACGAGGCCGATCTTCTTGCCGTTGTGCTCCAGGTCGCCTGCCAGGCCGATGTCTACCATGCGATCGAGCAGCGCCTTGTTTGGCGTGAAACCGTCGTCGGTGCAGATTTCGGCCCGGAGGGCCAGACCGAGACCGTCGACGTCGCCGATTTCCTTGTGGCGCTTCTGCAGGTCGCGCAGGCCGTCGAGGAAGTGCGCGCCCTTCGCCGGAACGCTGGTCTCGTAGTCCAGCTCGTAGCCCATGCGGATGACCTCGAGGCCCACGGCCGTGCCGAGCGGGTTCGAGTTGAACGTGGAATGCGTGGAGCCCGGCGGGAACACGACGGGATTGATCAGCTCTTCGCGGGCCCACAGGCCGGACAGCGGATTGAGGCCGTTGGTCAGCGCCTTGCCGAACACCAGCACGTCGGGCGTGACGTCGAAATGTTCGATCGACCACAGCTTGCCGGTGCGCCAGAAACCCATCTGGATCTCATCGACCACCATGAGGATGCCGTACTGGTCGAGCACCTTCTTCAGGTCGCGGAAGAAATTCATCGGCGGAATCACGTAGCCGCCGGTGCCCTGGATGGGCTCGACGTAGAACGCGGCGTATTCCGCCTGGCTCACTTTTGGATCCCACACGCCGTTGTATTCGGTTTCGAACAGGCGCGCGAACTGGCGCACGCAATCGTCCGAATACTCTTCGGCGGTCATGCCCTTCGGTCGGCGAAACGGGTAAGGGAAGGGAATGAACATCGCGCGTTCGCCGAAATGGCCGAAGCGGCGACGGTAGCGATAGCTGGAGGTGATGGACGAGGCACCCAGCGTCCGGCCGTGGTAGCCGCCTTCGAAGGCGAACATCAGGCTCTTGCCGTTGCACGCATTGCGCACGATCTTCAGTGAATCCTCGATCGCCTGCGCACCGCCCACGTTGAAGTGCACGCGGCCCTTGCGCCCGAACTTCTGCTCCACATCCTGCGCGATGGTCTTCGCGAGCTGGATGCGCCCCTCGTGGAGGTACTGGCTGGCCACCTGCGGCAGCACGTCGATCTGGCGCTTGAGCGTATCGTTCAGCCGCTGGTTGCCGTAACCGAAGTTGACCGCCGAGTACCACATCTGCAGGTCGAGGAAGGGCACGTCCGCGGTGTCGTACATCCAGCTGCCTTCGCAGCGGCGGAAGATCTTCGGCGGGTCCACGTAGTGCACGGTATCGCCGAACGAGCTGTACTGGGCTTCGTCCATGAGCAGCTGTGCGTCGTCGATCGCCGCGGAGGCGCGTTTGTCGAATACGTTCATGAGGGTTCCGGGATCAGGCAAGGCTGTCTTGGGTGGCAGGTAGCGTCTGGTGTTCTTCCAGCGTTCCGTCGAGCAATGCGGGCAGGAGGGCCAGTGCATCCTCGAAGCCGGTGATGGGCACATAAGGAATGCCCGCGGCGCGGCAGTGTTCGATCAGCCGATGCTTCGCGAAGACGAAGTCGACGCGGTCGGCCGCGCAGAAGTCGGATGCACCGTCGCCGATGAGCAGCGTCTTGCGGCCGTCGGCGGCGCGGCTGCGCTCGACGCAGGCGCACTTGCAGGTTCCGCTGCCGCAACCCTCGACCTGGAAGGGCGAGCTGAAGCTCCAGCGCTGTGGCGGATGGCCGGGTGCCAGATGGTTCGCCGACACGGGCAGGTCGTCCAGGCCGTGCCGCCCCAGGATGCGATGGATCGCATAGTCCAGGCCGTCGCTCACGATGTGCACAGGCATGGCAAGCTCGCGCGCCTTGGCTACGAAAGCGGGGAACGCATGGTCGATTCGCACGTCGGCGAGTTCCGCGTCGAGCTCCTCCGCGCTCATGTCGAGCAGTGCCACCTGCCCGCCCATGCAGGCGCGGGAGCCGATAAGTCCCGCACGCCAGTCACGCTCGAGCGCTTCCCAGCCCGGGCGGCCGTATCGGTCCAGCAGGGAGTCGATCACGTCTTCCACGGAAATCGTGCCGTCGAAGTCGCAGAGGATGGTCCAGTCGCGCAGGCTCATCGAGAAGTCGAAGTCGGTTCAAGTGGCTGTGGACGCTAGTCCCGCGATCTTTCTTGCCCCTTTCCGCATGTTTGCGCGGTTTCCCGCTAAGGCGAAGCTAAGCCGACCGTCTTAGCGTCGGCACGTCCACAAGGCGAAGCACATGCACCGCAACGACGTCGTCAGCAAGGTACCGGAGGTGACCTTTTCCTTCTGGATCATCAAGATCGCCGCGACCACGCTCGGCGAAACCGGCGGCGACGCTGTTTCGATGTCGTTACACCTCGGTTACCTCTTGAGTACCGGCATCTTCGCGCTCGCTTTCGCGATAGCCGTGGCCGTACAGATACGGGCGAAGGCGTTCCACCCACTGTTGTACTGGGCGACCATCATCGCCACCACGACGGTCGGCACCACGTTGGCCGACTTCGCCGATCGCTCGTTGGGTATCGGCTACGCCGGCGGTACGGCAATACTGTTCGCGCTGTTGTGCGCGTCGCTGTGGACATGGCATCGCGTACTGGGAACGGTGGCGGTGCACTCGGTCGCTTCGCCTGCCAGCGAAGCCTTTTACTGGGTAACAATCATGTTCTCGCAGACGCTGGGCACCGCGCTCGGCGATTGGACGGCAGACAGCGCCGGCCTTGGATACCTCGGTGGCACGGCAATCTTTGGCGTGCTTCTCGCACTCGTCGCCGCCGCGTATGCCTGGACACGCGTCTCCCGCACGCTGTTGTTCTGGATGGCCTTCATTCTCACGCGCCCTCTTGGCGCGGTACTCGGCGATTTCCTCGACAAGCCGGTCGATGACGGTGGGCTGGCACTCGGACGCTTTGCAGCCTCGGCTGTGCTGTTGGGTGCGATCGTCGTAGGCGTTCTCGTTTTGCCGCAGCGGCCTGCACAACGGGGTTAGGGGTCCCCAGGCCATGCCATCAGTCACTCTGTCCAGTGTGTAGACCTACTAGTAGGATGGCGATTTGCTGGACATGTCCTCATGCGTTTCGCGCCACATGCTTCCTGGTTGTATCCCGCACTGTTCCTCGGACTTGCCGCGTGTAATGCCTGCGCCCCAGCCCACGCCGAGACACCGATCGCGGTGCTTCGGATCGACCTTGCGATGACGAAAGGGGCGGATGGCCTCGCGGACGGCTTGGCCGTCGACTACATCTACACGCCGGCGGAATCCGCCGCTGCACCACTCACCCTTGTGCTCGATACCTTGGAGCCCGGGCTAGAGCGCAGCACGGACAAAGTCACAGCCCTCACCTTGACCGACGACCATGGCGCGCTTCCGGTCGGATCGCCCGTGCGACGCCCGACCGGGCCCCGCACATTCGAGGCGTGGACGACGACACGGCCCCCGTCCGGACCGGTGCATGTGTCGTACCGTATGCATGTCGCACCCGGCGCTGTCGCGAAGCGCGGTCCCCAGGTGGACCTGCAGGCCGCGGGGGGTGGAGTGTCCGGAGGCTATGTCGGCTTCCTGGTGCTGCCGGACACGTCGGCAAGCTTCAAGACACGGGTGCACTGGACGTTGCCATCCGGCGGCCTAGCGGTAACGTCGTATGGCGAAGGCGATTACGAGGGAACATTCACAGCCGACCAGCTGACGGGCACGTTGTTCCTGGCCGGTCCGGTAACGACGTATCGACCGGCGGGACAGGCCAAGGGTGCTGGGCTGGAGGTCTATGGCCTGGGCATTCCAGCGGAGCGCTTGCAGGCGGCGGGACAATGGGCGGCCGCCGCCTATGCCGCCGAACTCAAGGCATTCAAGCTCGACGGTAACCGCCCGTACCGATACATGATCCGTTCTTTCGCCGGGGGGACGAATCAAAGCGGCCGTGCGGCCGAACACTCCTTCATGCTCTACCTGCCGCCCGGCATGAACCCCGACACCACCGAACTGCACTACACGGTGGCTCACGAGATGGTGCATAGCCTCGGGCGATACCTGGAAAAGGAAGACGTCGCAGGCGACTGGTACACGGAGGGCCTGGCCAACTACGTGGCGCTTACCGTGCCGAATGCCGCCGGCTTGTACACACCGGCCGAATACCTGGCACTCGTACGAAACGAGAGCGCGGGTTATTACGCGAACGCGAAGCGCGCACTGCCGAACGACGCGCTGCCGGCCGTTGTCTGGACCGGCAGGAACGCATGGCTGCTCCCATACAACCGGGGCACGATGTACCTCGCCGACCTCGATGCGAAGCTCAAGGTGCATGGTTCGAAAGTCAGCGTTCTGGACCTTGCGAACGAGATGAACACGCGGATCGACGCAGGTGCACCCAGCGATAGGCACACGTGGCTGGATGTGCTTTCGAAGCGCGCGGGAAACTGGGCGGTCGACGATTGGAACCGCATGATGCAGGGCGAGATCATCTTTCCCGTGGCCGGGGCATTCGGTGAGTGCATGCGTTCGCGAAAAGTGGACGTGCGGATTTTCGATCTCGGCTTTTCGTCGCCCGTCCGGCTGCTGGCCGGCACGGCCATCGGCGGCCTCGCGGCGGATTCCGAGGCCGCACGTGCCGGCCTGCGTAATGGCGACGTCCTGGTCGAGGGCGTCGACATCAACCCCGTGGCGAGCAGCCTCGACAAACCCATCGTGCTCAAGGTTCAACGCGACGGCAAGCTGTTGACGATATCGTTCGATCCCCGTGCCGGCTCGCAGCCGGGTCTTGCCTGGAGTTCGTCTTGCGTGCGCCAGAACTGAGTTTTATGTGTCAGGGGGAATGAGCCACGGCGTGCGGATTGGCGTAGTCTTCCCTAAGGCGCATGCCGTGCGACCGCTATGTCAACCGAGGAGGCGATATGAGCAAGGGTATGGATTCGAAGAAGAGCGACAAGAAAAAGCCGGCCAAGACCATGAAGGAAAAGAAGGCTGCCAAGGACGAGAAGAAGCGGAACCTGAAGTAACCTATCGATCACGGTGTTTTCCGGTGTGATGTCCGCCTCACGCCGGGAAATACGCTTAAACCCTTCCGATGGGGACCGCATCCAAGCGATGGTCGCCAGGGTCGGGAGGTTCGATGAACGGTTTTCCAAACGCGCGGAAACGAGCGCACCGACGTGCCTTGTGGCGGGCCGCACTCCTGCTGATGGCCTTGCCGGTCAGCTTCGCGGTAAGCGCCGAGTGTGGCGACTGCGACGCGATCGTCCAGCGTTTCGTCGCCAAGGAAGGCTTCAACGGCGTGGTACTGGTAGGCCGGGATTCCCATCTCGACTACTCCGCCAGCTTCGGCCTGGCGGATGCGGCCACGGGCCGCGCCCTTACCGCCGATACACCTTTCGAGGCTGGTTCGATCTCGAAGTGGGTCGCCGCTATCGTGGTCATGCGGCTGGTCCAGCAGGGACAGCTTGCGTTGGACGAGCCGGTTTCGACCTATCTCCCGGACTATCGCCATGACAATGGCGCGAAGCTGACCCTGCGTAACCTGATGACCCATGCCAGCGGGCTCCCCAACGACATCGACGACGCCATCAAGCGCGATCCGGCCACGCGCAACTTGTCGATGGACCAGGGGGAAGCCGTACGCCGCTTCGCGAGCGGTAACCTGCGCTTCGAGCCCGGAACGGATTGGGACTACTCGCACTCCAACTGGCTGCTGGTGAAGGCGGTCGTCGAGCGCGCCACGGGACGAAGCTACGCCTCGCTGGTCGACGGATACGTCGTCCAACCGCTCGCGCTACGCCATAGCGGAAGCTTCAGCGGGAGTTCGCTGGCGGTGCCGGACATGGCTCATGGTTACGGCAAACTGATGCCGAAGGCGGAGCCGCTCGACAAGTCGTCGCCAAACTTCATGATGCTTGCCGGCGGGTTCTACGCCAGCGCCAACGATCTCTTCGCCCTGTCCAACGGCCTTTTCTCGGGCAGGGTGCTGTCGCCCGAGTCCATCCGCGTCCTGATGACCGTCGAACGCCCTGCCCAGCATTACGCCTTGGGCGGACGTACGAAGACGCTGTCCTTTGGCGGCAAGGATCATCCCGTCGCATGGGAGTACGGCTCCGCCGGTGCGTTCCGGGTGCTCGTATGGCGCACGCTCGACGACGGGCATACCGTCATTTTGATGAACAACACCAGCTTCGATCACATGAAGATCGGTGAGTTGGGTACGGCGCTGATGGATGCCAGTTATCGTTGAATCATCGTTGCGGTGATGGCGCGGGGCGATCCGTGCTCAAGCTTGCCTATTCGAGGCCAGCCTGCGTGCCGTCAGGCGCGCATCGACCCCGTATCCAGCCACCGCTGGTGCCACGACAGCGCCTCCAACAGCAGGTGCGGTGTGTGCTTGCCGAAGCTCGCCCGCGAAGCCCGCTCGAAATAATCCTCGAGCTGCGCCCGATACGATGGGTCCACGCAGCGATTCAGGATCTGTCGGGCTCAGGCGCGGTCGATGCGCCGGTCATGAGGCGAATACGGAACTCCTGGCCGGCCACATGCGCATCCTCGATGCGGCGGGCCAGCGCCAGGGGCACGGCCTTCAGGTAACCGGAACCCGTGAATCCACTCATGGCCACAGCCTCGCCAGGCTGGATGAAGGCGGCGGCGGCCACCGCGCTGACCACGCGGTCGCGCAGGAGGGAGGAGCGGATGCGGTCGGAGGACATGGCTGGAGTGGTTGCTGCGCAGGAGTCGGCCATTTTCCCACGGACTTCGCGGTAGAGCCTAGCCGACCATGGTGGTATGGCAACGTGCCGCAGCGCGTGGCCGCCTAGTCCAGCGAGTGCTGAGCAGGCACTGCCCCGATTCCCTAATTTTCGAATGTTCCGGGAGCGAGAGCATCGACCATATAGTCGATGAAGCAGGTGATGCGCGAGGCGAGTGTTGTATTTCGGTAGTAGACGGCGCTGATCGACTGTCGGACGTCGAGTGTCGACTTTGGCATCAACTGCAGCAGATGCCCGCGTTCGCGATCGACCGACGTCATGAAGTCGGAAAGGCAGACGATGCCTTCGCCAGCCAACGCCAACTGGCGCAGCGTTTCGCCACTGGACGAGGCGACGTCGGGGCGGATATGCAGCAGATCGCCGCCCGGGTCGCGCACCGGCCACTGGTTCAGGGACTCCGGCTGCGTGAACCCGAGCAGTGAGTGGCCGGCCAGATCCGTGACCTGCTCGGGCGTCCCGGCGCGCTCCAGGTAGGCCGGGCTGGCCAGCAAGCGCAGGCGGCTGGTACCGACCGGGCGCGCGTGCAGCGTCGAGTCCTTCAGCTGTCCAATACGGAACGCTACGTCGGTGCGCTTCTCCAGCAGGTCGGTGATGCCTTCGTTGCTGACAAGTTCCAGTTCCACCTTCGGAAACCGTTTCCGGAATCCAGCGACGCGCGGCACGATGACGTGCAACATGAAGGGCGTGGCTGCATCCACCCGCAGACGCCCCACCGGCTGCTGCCGCCGTACGGCCATCTGCTCCTCAGCCTCCTCGACCGAATCCAGAATGGCGCGGGCCCTGGCCAGAAAAGTCGCGCCCTCCTCAGTCAGTTCAAGCCGGCGGGTAGTCCGACGCAGCAACGTCGTTTCCAGCTTGGCTTCCAGTCGTCCCAGCGTGCGGCTGATCCCGGATATCGTTTGTTCCAGATGCTCGGCCGCAGCCGTGATCGAACCCGTATCCACGACAACGGCAAAGGCCTGAAGCTCATTCAGCGTGGTCTTCATTGTTGGCGCCAAGTCAAAAGTACTTAGAGCATTAGGATGTCTTTATGAAAATGTAAAGGTGACCGTGGATTGATCGCGGCATCGAATATCCGATGCTGATGTTATTTTTAGCCGCGTACATGGCCCATGGCAGCGGACGCTGGTCAACCTACGGGGAGCGGCCGCCGATGCGTCGCCGAGCTTGGCGGTGACAGGGGCGCTGGCAACGTGCCGCAGGGCGTGGCCCGGGCTGAACGAACCGAGACATCGTGCCGGAATCGCGGTGGGCCTTTTGCTACTTTAGGGCGGGCCGCGCTCCGGCGGCCATGGAAGGAGTCGCGATGCCCCGGCAACGCCTGCGTCACCCCGGTTTGCTCCGCCGCCCCGCGCGGTTGGCCCTCGCCACCTTACTGGCCACCTCGGCCCCGCTAACGCACGCTACCGAAGCGAAGGAGACACCCCGCATGAACGCGCCCGCCGCCCACGTCACCGCCGAGCAGGCCATGCACGGCATGCTGGAACTGATCCGCACGACACCATCGGTGGCGGAACTCACACCGGAAGCCATGGGCGAGCGCCTGGGCCTGCCGATCAAGCGCCTCAGCACGGATCACTTCGGCTACGCGCAGCCGCTGAGCGGGGGCTGGGCCTTCAGCGTCGAGCGGCAGCAGGTGGGTACCGTGGGGCCGCGTGTCGACCTGATATTTTCCCCGGTCGGTGAAGACCGTCCGGCCGCGACGCCGATCTGCACACCCGACTTCGGTCACTTCACGCAGGAACTGGAGCGCATGGGCTTCAAACGCCAGAGCGCACACGGTGAGCACGGCCGCTGGACCTACGATGCCTTCGACCGCCCCGGCCAGCATGTAGAGGTCTACCCCCTGGTCGCCGAGGGCGCGGATGCCGCGGCGGCCTGCGTGCATATGGTGCTTATGCGCTAAGGGGGGCGGTCATGCCACTGAATGCGAAAGCCGAGGCGGTTCTCCAGGCATTCGGGAAAGAACCCGGTGTCACCCCGGACCAATTGAAGAACCTGACCGATACGATCAATGCCTCGCCGGCGCTGGTCGATGAGGTCAACCGTGCCGTCGATGCGGGCCACCTGCAGCGCATCGTTGCTTTGAACAATCCGCACGCTGGTGGCGAGTACAACGCCGGTGCACACGAAATGCGCCTGCCGCTAACCAGTCTTTCGACACCGGCGGGCGGCAAGTACGACGCGTCGGAAGCAACGTTTGTTCTTGGTCACGAATTGCAACACGGGTTCAACGCGGCTGACATTGCGAAGGCCAATACGCAATTCACCCATGACCTGCAGGCCGTGGCGCAATCAAAGACGACAACCCATGACTATACCAAGCCCGTAGGCGATGTGATCGCCGCGAGCCGCCGTGACGAGGCAGGTGCGGAGATCTCCGGATGGAACGCAACGGTCAGCGCCGCGCATCTCGAGGCGCAGAAGAACCGCGCACCCGCACCTACGCTCGAAGACATCTACAAGCGCAATCCCGGACGCATGGATGATTTCATCCACGTGGATCGCAGCCAGCTTCCCGCGGCGTACAGCATGCGTTCCAACCTCACCGTGAACGCCGACCTGACCATGCCCGCCACGCCAGCCAATATCGAAGGCATGGGAAAGAACTACTTCGACCGGTCATCGACCCTTGGGCATAACGGTAACTCGTCGTACGCGAATTATTACGGCGCTTGGGCGGTTGGCGTGGCCGTGCAGTACGAGCGCCATTACGGGACCGGGCAGGCACCCATGGCGCTCGACCTCAAGTCGCTGCACCTTGATCCGAACATCATGGCGCAGAACGGCATCTCCCTCGGCGCGAACCACAACGCCATGCCTTATCTGGACACCAGCTCGCACCCGCCGACGCCTCGAAACTTCCGCGACTCGGCTACCTCGCATGTTTATCAGCCGGTAGTGCCAGGTCTGACGCCCGTCACACTGGATCACGTGGATCACCCCGACCACGCGCTGTTCAAGCAAACGCAGGGCGCCGTGCACCGGCTCGATGCGCAGCATGGCAGGGTGCCTGATCGGCACAGCGAAAACCTCGCCGGCGCACTGACCGTAGCTGCACGCGAGCAGGGCCTGAATTCAGTCGACCATGTGGTGCTTAACGCGGATGCGTCGAAAGCGTACGCCGTGGAAGGTCAGCTGGATTCGCCGCACAAGCGCATCGCGGAGGTGTCCACGCAGGAAGCTGTCCATACGCCGATTGAGCAAAGCAGCGTTGCGTGGCAGGCGATAGTGGAGCGCGCGCAACCGGCCGGCCATCAGCAGGCCGCGCAACAGCAGGCCGTATCGCCGCAACACGCCGCGCAGCAGACTCCGGCGCAGCCTCAGGCGCCGGTCATGTCGCACTCCATGCCCGGTTCCTGACCGACCCGAGTCTCTGCGCCTCGCGTCAGTGGCCATGGTGGCCACGCGCCCACGCCACGTGCTCACGTGCACCGCGCTCGGCGCCGACAGCGGCGTCGGCGCCTAGAACTCTCGTGAAAGGAGTTTTGGCCAGTCTGCTCAGCATCGCTGCGGCGACGCTGACGAGCGCAGCCTTTTGACCTTGTGATTGGGCACACGATCCACGTGGTTCTGCTTGTGGTCGCGATGACACTCTGGTGGCGCTAGCGCTCTTGCCTACCACGTGAATGTCGAACCGAGCCGGTGGCCCCGTCGGGCCCCGTTGGTCGATGGCTAGTGGACTGATTGAGCGCTGACCCGCTGGGGTCGCTATGATAGGCGGGACGGAGGTGCTGACATGACCACGAGCTCACGGATCGAATGGACCGAGCAGACTTGGAATCCGACGATCGGATGCACGAAGGTCTCTCCGGGCTGTAAGCACTGCTACGCCGAAACGTTGGCTCGTCGCCTGCAGGCGATGGGTCTGGATGCGTATCGCAACGGTTTCCGGCTCAACGTACTGCCCGAGCGGCTCGACGAACCGACTCGGCGTAAAAAAGCGACCATCTATTTCGTCAACTCGATGAGTGACCTGTTCCACGAGCGTATCCCGGACAGCTTCCTCGACCAGGTCATGGCCGTCATCGCCAGTACGCCGCAGCATCGCTACCAGATACTGACCAAGCGGCACGAGCGCCTGGTAAAGTACTTTGCTACCCGATCTGTTCCTTCCAACGTATGGCTAGGCGTCTCAGTGGAGAACCGCCGACACGGCGTGCCGCGCATCGACGCGTTGCGAAATATCCCCGCCAAGATTCGCTTTCTCTCCTGCGAGCCGCTCCTAGAAGATCTGGGTAGCCTGGATCTTACCGGGATTCATTGGGTCATCGTCGGCGGTGAGTCCGGTCCGAAGGCGCGGCCGATGAGCGCCGAGTGGGCGCGCGCGATTTGCCGGCAGTGCGAATCGCAGGGAGCGACCTTCTTTTTCAAGCAGTGGGGCGGCTGGGGTGCCGATGGCAAGCGCCGCTCAAAAAAGGCCAACGGGCGGGAACTCGATGGCCGGCAATGGAATGGTATGCCCGACGCGATGGCGGCCGCCGCGTCGTAACGCACAAAAGCGGGGCAAGGCCCGCCCCATTTTGACAAGGATGCAGCATGAAGCCACGTCCGGCCCAGGAAGCGCTCCAGCAGTACCCCGAGCGCGAACATTCACTGGTCAAGCACATCATCCTCGAAGCCTACCTCGAGCGGCTCCTGATGATCGTGGGCCAATGGGCTCCTAAGATTGCTTATATCGACGGCTTTGCCGGACCGTGGAAGTCGACAACAGCCGATCTCTCGGATACCTCGCCTGGGATCGCCATCCGCACGATGGCCAACTGCCAGGACAACCTGCAGAAGCGACTGGACAAGCCCGTGCGGTTTCGGTCGATCTTCATGGAGACAGACAGCGAGCGTGCCGACTTCCTTGAGGGATACGTGCAGACGGCCCCGGTGAACCTTACCCGGCCCGAGGTATGGCGTAAGCCTTTCGAGAGCAGCATCGCTGACATATTGAAGTGGCTGGAGCCTGACGAATTTGCCTTCGTTTTCGTCGACCCGTTCGGATGGAAAGGGATCATTGAGGCTAGCATCCTGGCACCGCTCCTTCGCCGCTCGAAGACGGAGCTCCTGATCAACGTCATGTGGAACTTCATCAACCTCGCTACCGGCCATGCCGAACAACGGGCCAACCTAGCGGCAGTGTTCGGACATGATTGGGAAGCCGCTCTGGTCGGTGCCGGTGACAGGAAGCGCGCCCTCATGCGCCGGTACCGTGATCAACTCGTCCAGGCCTGTTCGGGCGCCCATCGTCAGCGTCTACGCACGGCCATGCTGCCAGTCGAGTATGTCGATAAGGACAAGGTGGTCTTCTATCTGGTGTACACCACGTCCAATCCCACTGGCCTGACGATCTTTCATCAGGAAGCGGAGGAAGTAACCCGAACGCAGGCTCGGCTGAAGCTGCAGTACCGGCTCGATATGCTAGCCAAGAAGAAGGGACAGCCAGATATCTTCTCGGCCGATACCCATGAACCCGAACGCCAAGTGTCTCTGGAAGAGGTTAAGCAGCAATGGATGGCCCACTTCCCGACCGTTGGCAGCGAGTTGCAGGTGGATGCCGCCGTAATGGCGGATCTGATCGAACACAGCGACTTCCTGCTTTCCGAGTACTTGCTAGGAATCGGTGAACTGATGGAGATGGGTGTCATCCAAAACACGCAGGCCAGAGGCCATCGAACCCGATTCCCAGTCAACTTTAAGAAGAGGGGCGAGTTGTTGCGGCGATTGAAGTAGCGCAGAACCCGCGACGTACTTACCCTTTAATCCGCGTCGGCCATGGCATTGAACGACCCTATAACGCGAACCCTTCCCATCGTCGACCACGCTCTGCGCACGACATTCTCTGATTCATACTGGAAGCAGTGCCAAGAGTTAGGTGCCTGACTTATACCCGGTTAGGCAGTGGCCAGATGTCCGCACCGGACAGCTTATTCTCAAATGATCAGGTGCGACTCACGCGCGGTAAACTTATGGGACGTCTGCATAGTTTGTCCGTTGTGGTCAAGCTATGTGAGATCGCGCACGAGAGTAGAACCCGACTTCTGAGTGGTGGGCCCACCAGGACTCGAACCTGGAACCAAAGGATTATGAGTCCTCTGCTCTAACCATTGAGCTATAGGCCCTGCGCTGAGCGGAAAGTTTAGCCGAAGCGGGGCGGGTGTGGCGTAGGCGAGATCCCCTTATCGCATCGACCAGGCGAGGATGAGGCCAACGGGAAGCAGCAGCCAAAGCACCACACCCAGACACCCGCGCGATTGCCCTGGCATCCCGCGAACCTCGGCCGGCCGCCGAGGCTGCGTCGCCAGCCACGCCCTATGGCAGGGACCGCAGAAGAAACGCTCCTTGCCCATTCGCCACGCGCCAATGGTGCGATAGTCGTGCGGAAAGGTTTTGCGGCACTTCGCGCAGTTGTAGTGGATGCTCTGCGGACGTCGCGGGCGTCGAAAGAACCTCGCGAGGGAGAACGCGACGAACACTGCGACAAGCAGATAGGACGCTACGTTCTCCATGTGGCACGGATTCCCAAAGTCCGATGGTGGCAGCGGCCCGGGCCGCGCAGTGCCGGACGCCATGGCGAAAGCAGCACATGGTCCGGCGTCGGCGCATTAAACCGCGAGCTTCCGGTGCCGCGCCAGTCGCGCGGTGCCGGAAAAGAAAACGCCCGCTTGCGCGGGCGTTTCGTCTTGCCGGATTTGCCTATCGATCAATCGATATCAAGGAACGACCGCAGCGTCTCCGAACGGCTCGGGTGGCGCAGCTTGCGCAGGGCCTTGGCTTCGATCTGGCGGATGCGCTCGCGGGTCACGTCGAACTGCTTGCCGACTTCTTCCAGCGTGTGATCCGTGTTCATGTCGATGCCGAAGCGCATGCGCAGCACCTTCGCTTCGCGCGGGGTGAGGCCGGCGAGCACGTCGCGTACGGTTTCCATGAGACCCGTTTCGGTCGCCGACTCGATGGGCGAACTGGCGTTGGTGTCTTCGATGAAGTCGCCCAGATGCGAATCTTCGTCGTCGCCGATCGGGGTTTCCATGGAGATCGGTTCCTTCGCGATCTTCAGGACCTTGCGGATCTTGTCTTCCGGCATCTCCATTTCCTTCGCCAGTTCTTCCGGCGTCGGCTCGCGGCCGAACTGCTGGAGCATCTGGCGGGAGATGCGGTTCAACTTGTTGATCGTTTCGATCATGTGCACCGGAATACGGATGGTGCGGGCCTGATCGGCGATCGAACGGGTGATGGCCTGGCGGATCCACCACGTGGCGTACGTGGAGAACTTGTAGCCGCGGCGGTATTCGAACTTGTCCACGGCCTTCATGAGGCCGATGTTGCCTTCCTGGATGAGGTCGAGGAATTGCAGGCCGCGGTTGGTGTACTTCTTGGCGATGGAGATCACCAGGCGAAGGTTGGCTTCCACCATTTCCTTCTTCGCACGGCGGGCCTTCGCCTCGCCCACCGACATGGCGCGGTTGATTTCCTTGATGTCGGTCAGCGGCAGGTACAGGGTGCGCTCGATCTGGGCGAGTTTTTCCTGCTCCGCGTCGATGGCCTCGCGGAAGTTCTTGATGTTCGGCGACCACTTCTGGCGCTTGCGCGACAGCTCGGCGGCCCACTCGAGGTTGCCCTCGTTGGACGGGAAGCTCTTCAGGAACTCGGCGCGGGGCATCTTCACCTGCTTGACGAAGATGTCCATGAGCACGCGCTCGTGGTGACGGATGTCGTTCACCACTTCGCGCAGCTTGCGCACGAAGCTGTCGATCAGGGCCGACGGAAGCTTGAGGTTGAGGAAGGCTTCCGACATCTGCTCGCGGATCTTCGCGACCTTCTTGTCGTTGATCTCCGCCTTCGGCGCCGCCTTCTGGAACTTGGCGTGCAGCGAGCGCAGTTCCTCCATGCGGCGCTTCACTTCTTCCGGATCCGGACCGGTGGGGCCAGTGTCTTCGTCTTCGGTGGCGGCCTCGACTTCTTCTTCTTCGTCAGCGGCGTCGCCGTCGACGTCGACATTGGCGTCGGCTTCGGCCTGGGCGGCATCGGCGGCTTCTTCCAGGTCGGCGAAGCCGGCCAGGATCTCGCTGAGGCGGCGCTTGCCTTCCACGTGCTGGTCGTATTCCTCGAGCAGCAGCTGGATGGTGAGCGGGAAGCTGGCCAGCGCGGTCTGCACCTGGCTCAGGCCTTCCTCGATGCGCTTGGCGATGGCGATTTCGCCCTCGCGGGTGAGCAGCTCGACCGTGCCCATCTCGCGCATGTACATGCGGACGGGGTCGGTGGTGCGGCCCACCTCCGCGTCGACGGCCGAAAGCAGCGCCACGGCTTCTTCGGCCGCGGACTCGTCGTCGGTGCTGGTGCCCGGCGCGGCGCCGTCGGAGATGGTGTCGGTGTCGGGTGCGGAATCGTGCACCTCGATGCCGACGCCCTTGAGCACCGCCATGATGTCTTCGATCTGCTCCGGATCGACGATGTCGTCGGGCAGGTGGTCGTTGATTTCGGCGTAAGTCAGGTAGCCCTGCTCCAAACCCTTGGAGATGAGCTGTTTGATTTCAGACTGTTGCTCGTGAGCTTTATTAGTCATGCCGACCGCCGCGGGTTACAGGAACCGATCAGTATAGTCATTTGATGATTTTTTGACCAGTTTTCAAGTGGATCGGACTCATCGAGGGCACGCAAGAATCGCGCCAGATGGCCGGTTCGGCCGTGCGGATCCCGATGGCGATGAGATGGATGCGGGACATCGAAAGTTCCGCGCAGTGCTGCCTCAGCGCACCTCCAAGCGGAAGGTGACCGGGCCGTCGTTTATCAGATGAACCTTCATATGGGCACCGAACCGCCCGGTTTCCACCCCCGGCTGCGCTTCCCGCGCCAGGGCCACCAGCCGGTCGAACCAGCGCCGGCCTTCCTCGGGCGGCGCGGCCGTGGTGAAGCTCGGCCGCATGCCCTTGCGGGTGTCCGCCGCCAGGGTGAACTGGCTGACCAGGAGCAGGCCGCCACCGGTATCGGCCAGGGCGAGATTCATCTTTCCCTCCGCGTCGGAGAAGACCCGGTAGCCGCGCAGGCGCTCCAGCATGCGCACGCACTGGGCCTCGCCGTCGCCGGGCTCCACGGCGACCAGGGCGAGCAGCCCGGCACCGATGGCCCCCACGGTTTCGCCTTCCACTTCGACATGGGCGGATTCGACCCGCTGGATGAGTGCGATCATGAGTGCGTTAGCGGCCGGTGGGCGCCAAGCTTAATCGCGAACTACACTTCGCAGGATGCGCCCCGACATTTACCTCCTTTATCTGCTGCTCAGGCTGTTCAGCCTGTTCCCCCTGCGCACCGTCCACGCCATGGGCGCCTGGATCGGTCGCCGCTCCCTGCGTTCGAACTCGCGCAGCGCGCGGTTCACCGCCGTGAACCTGCGCCTCACCCGGCCGGAACTCGGGGAGGCCGATCGCGCGGACCTGTTGCGCCGGACCATGGAAGAGTCGGGCAAGTCGGTGACCGAAGTGGCCGCCATCTGGGGCGGTGGGGCCGAGAAATCCATGGGGCTGGTGCGCGAAGTGGTGGGCGGCGAACTCTTCGCCGAGGCCCTGGCATCCGGCAAGGGGGTGATCGTTGCGGCGCCGCACCTAGGTTGCTGGGAGTTGCTGAATTACTGGCTGTGCAGCAAGACGCCCATGGCCATCCTCTACCGGCCCCCGCGCATCCAGGCCATCGAGGCCCTGCTGCGCAAGGTGCGCGGCAAGCTGGCCCCGGAGCAGGTGCGGGCGGAAGGGGCCGGTGTGCGCACGCTGTTCAAGCGCCTGGGCGCCGGCGGCACCGTGGGCATCCTGCCCGACCAGAAACCGCGCGAGGGCGAGGGCGAGTTCGCCCCGTTCTTCGGCGTGGATGCGCTCACCATGGTGCTGCTGCCGCGGCTGGCCGCGCGCACGGGCGCCATCGTGCTTTTCAGCTTCGCGGAGCGCCTGCCGGACGGGGCGGGATTCCGCATCCACGTGCTGCCGGCGCCCGAGGGCATCGACAGCTCGGATCTCAAGGTGGCCTGCACGGCCCTGAACCGGGGTGTGGAGCAATGCGTCGAGCGCGCCTTCCCGCAGTACCAGTGGCACTACAAGCGGTACACGGCCCACGACAGGCCGGACCCGTACAAGGTCAGTGCGAACGCAACAGGCGGTTGAGGAAGACCGACATTTCCTTCGCGGCCTGGATGTCGCCGCGACGTGTGGCCGTCTCGATGCCCGAACGCCATGCGGCCGCGGCACCTTCGGTGTCGTCGACGGCGAGCAACGCCTTGCCCAGCAGCTTCCAGGCGGCCGAGTAGTGCGGATCGAAATCGATCGCGTCGCGGAAGGCCTGGGCCGCGTCCGCGTACGCGCCGTCGCCCAGATAGGCATTACCCAGCGAGAAACGCAGCAAGGCCCCGTCGCGGGGGCCGCCGAGTTGGGCGCGCAGGCGTTCGACGAGGGGATCGGTCATCGCGCGGCAGTCCGTGTGCGCCAGTAATCCTGCGGATAGAGCAGGGTGGGCTGGCGGGGTTCCGGGGGCAGGCGCCCTTCCTGCAGGGCATTGAGCGTCGGCGCGTCCCAGATCATCAGCCATCCGGTGCGCGAGGGCTGGATCAGGCGGGCGTAGCGGAACGCGTCCGCCGGCGGATGCTTCGCGTAGGAGACGATGACACCGTCGGGATGGTGCGTGGCGAAGTCGGCGAGGCTGTCGCCGTCGTGCACCACGTTGTCGTCATCGTCGTCCACTTGGGCGGGCATGCCGGGGCCGGACTTGATCCGTGCGATGGGATGCATGAGGCGGCCGGCGAAATGGTACTGCCCGTTGTACGAGACGCCGAGGTTGCCGATGGGCCGGCCGGCCGCGTCGGCCTGGGAAAGGAAGAGTGCGGCGGGTGTCAGGTCGTAGCGGTACCAGAGCCCCAGCGTGAACAGCGCATTGAGCGCCACGGTGCCGATGAGGCCGGCAAAGGCCAGCCGCCGCATCTCGCCGCGGCCGCGCAGGAGCAGCAGCGCACCGAGCACGATGAAGATCACACCGAAGAACCGCGCGTAGGGCGCCATGCCCACGAGCCAGATGTTGTCGGGGAACCGCGTGGGCACCACCGAAGGCATGGCGAACAGCGCGATGGCGAGCAGGAACGCGCCCAGCGAAAGCGGCCACGTACCCAGCGCGTAGTGCGAAGCGGGCCCCGGATGACGCTCGCGCAGGTCCGCTACCGCCGCGGACACGAGCATCACGGCGCCTGCCAGTTCGGGCAGCACGTAATAGAGCTGCTTGCCCGTGATGAGGGAGAACGTGAGCAGGGTCGGCAGCAGCCAGGCCACGAGGAAGCGAAGCCCCGGGTCCAGGGGCTGGCGGAGGAGCGCGACGAAAAGCGGCGCCACCACCAGCACGATCAGCACGCTTCCGACCCAGCCGGGAACATGGGTCAATGCGGATGCCAGCAGCAGCACCAGCGCGATGCCGGCGACGATCAGCGTGGCGCCGGTGCCCGGACGCCAGGGCTTCCGGAACAGCGTCATCGGCACGGCCACGATGCCGCGCAGCCAGCCGCTGAGCGGGAACAGGATCACGGGTAGGAATACGAGGTAATACCAGGCGGGACGCGCATGGTTCTGCAGGTCTTCCGCCTTCGTGTCGACCACGCGGCCGGCGGTCTGGGTGAAGAACAGGCGCTGGCGGTAGACCTCGCCGCCCGCTTCGCCGGCGGGAATGGCCCAGGCGAGGAGGATGGCGAAACCCAGCAGCAACCCGAGCACGCCGAAGCCGTACCAGCGTGCCTTGTTCTGCCGTGCCCAGTCGTTCCAGAGCGGCCCCAGGAGGAACGGGAACAGCACGTGCACGACCATCACCGGGCCCTTGGTGAGCAGGCCGGCGCCCACCATCAGTCCGAACAGCCACCAGCGGGGCGAAGCACGCGAGGCGGTGGGCACGAGGCAGAGCAGGGCGGCCAGGACCCAGACCACGAGCAGTACCTCGTACATGATCTGCAGGCCGAACAGGAACGAATAGGCCAGCGCCATCAGTAGCCACGGCGTGGCCTTCGACACCCAAGGGTGCGACGGGAACAGGCGCCCGGCGAGCACCGAGGCCAGCACCAGCTGCGCGCCACCGAAGATCACTTCGAGGATGCGCGGCCATACGTCGCTGACGCCGAACACGGCCCAGCCCGCGTGGATCAACCAGAACAGCAGCGGCACCTTCTCGCTGTACGGGTCGCCGTTGATGTGCGGCACCAGCCAGTGTCCGTGCGCCCACATTTCCCACGCGACGGCGAGCGTCCGCGTCGAGAACATCGGCATGGGACCGTGCGCGAAAATGGCAAGCAGGGCCATCGCGGTCCATAGTGGCAGCCACGGCCACAAGGCGCGAATGTGTTCCGACCGGGTATAGGCGCTGTTGGACAAGGGCGTCGTCACCGCAAGGGGATAATGAATTCTAAACGAACGATATCAGAGCAGTACGTAAAGCGCCGCGCGCAGTCGTTCCGTGAAACCGGCCTGGTTCGCTTCGTACCAGGCGCGGGCGTTGCCCCCGAGCCGGCTCACCTCGGCATCGGGCATGGTTGCCGCTTTCGCCACGCAGGCTTCGAGCGCCACCTCGTCGAACTGCCACAGGTCGGAGGCGTTGAGCGTGCCGCTCTTCGTGGCGCCGACCAGCAAGCCGCGGTCGGCGGTAACCAGTTCGTTCATGGGCGGGGCGTCCGTCGCCAGTACGACCGCACCGCAACTCATGGCCTCCACGATGTAATGCCCCCAGCCTTCGGCCTCGGAAAGACAAACATGGAACGCATGCGCGTTCTGCAAGCGGCGAATGGCTTCGATGTCGTCGACGTAAGTCACGCGATGGTCGAGGTTGGCGGCCGCCGGGGGGCGATCGGGCCTGGCTGTCGATGGCGACTGCAGCACGTGCAGGGTCGGCCATTCGGGATGCCGCCGCCATACGTCGAGCAGGCGCTCCGTGCCCTTCATGCGGCTGGCACCGGCAAGGTGCAGGAACGCCCGGTCGCGCGGGATGCCGTCGCGGCGGCAGTCGATGCTCTGGAACCCGATGACGTGCACCGGCAGGCCCAGCGCCGCGAACGTGTCCCGTGCCACTTCGGTCTTGCAGAAGATGGCGTCGAAGCGATGGAGTTGGCGCTGGTCGCGGCGCGAAAGCCATTCGGGGTTCGGCACCAGCGCGTTGCGCCGGGCGAGCGCGAGGTAGGCCGTGTGCACGTGTTCGAGGGTGATGCCGAGGTCGTGGCGGCGCGGCCCTTGCCCAGTCAACCAGCGCAGGTGCATGCGCAGCACCTGCCACCATGCGCGCCAGGGCAACCCGCGACTGCGCCGGGGCACGGCGGTGATCGATACCGCGTGGCCGAGTTCGCGCAGCGCACCCTCGAGCAGGCGGATGTCGTGGCTCAGGCCCCGCCCGTTGTCCCAGGCGATCAGGTGGATGGACGCCACGTCAGCGCGCCGCCTGGCCCGACAGCGAAAGCTGGCGCCCGATGTAGACGGCAAGGCCCAGGGTCAGGAAGAAATAAAGCGAATGCGGCATGGCGCGGTAGAACACGTTGTCGGTAAGGCCGCACAGCGTGTACATGCAGGCCGTGCTGAGCCCCGCGGTGGCGGGCATGGCGATCGTGTTGTCCGGATGCAGCGCGTTTCGGCCGAAAAACACCAGCGCGCCGCCGAACAGGAGGATGAGAACCACAAGCCCCGGGATACCGCCCGTGACCGCCCACTCGAGGTATTCGCTGTGCGGGTGGTCGTAGCGCTCCACCGTAGCGTTCACCTTGCCCTCGGCGATGCGCGCCCGCGCGTAGTCGCCGAACTGGTTGAGGCCAAGGCCGGCCAGCGGATGGTCCGCGACCGCCATGCGCGCCGTGCGCCACATTTCCAGGCGTTCGCGCACGGCACCGGTGGCGTCCTGCTCGCTATAGGTGGACATCTCCTCCGACACCGCGGCGAAGCGCGAGAACACTTCGCCGTGCAACGTGGTCGCCGCCACCGCCGCGGCGCCGATGCCAAGCGCGATGAAGAGCACGCCCTCGCGCCAGCGGCCGCTGCGGCGCGACTGGATGAGCACGACGATGGCGAAGGCGGGCAGGAAGGCCAGCAGCGGTCCGCGGCTTTGCGTCAGCAAGGCGCCGTAGAGGCCCAGCACGGCGCAGAAAGCGTGCAGCAGGCGCTCGCCGTGCCCCAACTCCCTGCGCAAGGTCTGCGCCACGGCGATGAGCGACAGCACGAGCATGAACATGCCGAATTCGATGGCACCCCACAGACCGTTGTTGATGCCGTAGACCCGGTCGATGCCCTCGATGTAATGCTGTTCCAGGCAGATGCATCCCAGCACCGCGGCCGTAAGGCTGAAGCCGAGGCGCAGCACCACGGTGCGCAGCGGCGAGGCGAAGTTCGCCGCGATGAACAGGAAGGCGAGGATGTGCGAGGTGACGTCGAACTCCCGCATGTCCACGCCGTGCCCGGCCACGTTGGCCAGCCAGAACACGAACGCGAGCGCGGCGGGGCCGACCACCCAGGCGGCGCGACGATAGGCGCCGCGTGTTTCCGGGTCACGCAGCAGCGCCCAGATGCCGGCCAGGAACAGTATGGCGGCGGGTACCGACTTCGCCTTGAGCGGCAACGCAAAGGTGAGCGGCATGACGGCGATGAGCACCGAGACGATCCACATGCGCCATGGGTTGGATTTTTCGAGCACTCGGCACCTTGCGAAGGATCGGGACGGCACGGCGGCCACGCCTCACGGCGAGGGCATGGTACTTTAACTGATGGCCGATGCCGCTCGGAATGCACTGGCGTAGCGGCCGGAATTCAGCTTTCCCATGGCCAGCCGGAACTGATAGCGCCCCCGATGAAGCTCCTCTTCACGAATTTTCACGATGGCGACGGCGGCGGTCACACCACATACATCCTCGGGCTCGCGCGCGGACTGGCGCCACGGCACCGGGTGCATGTCGCGGCGCCCCCTGGCGGCCGGCTGAACCGCGAAGCGCGGGATATTGTTGGCGTAGAGGTCCTGGACCAGCCGTTCCCGAATGGGCTGGGGCGCCTGCCGGCGCGTTTTCGCGCCCGGCGCCAGCTTGCCGGCTACCTGCGCCGCGAGCGCTTCGACATCGTGCACGTCAATGGTTCCGCCGATCACCGCCTGGTCATGTCCGCGTTGCGCGGCGTGCGGCCGCGGCCGGCCGTCGTGCTTACCAAGCACAACTCCAAGCCGATGACCGGCATCGGCCACATCTGGCGTGCACGCTTCGGCACCGACCAGGTCATCGCCGTGTGCGAATTCGTGCGTCGCCAGGTGCAGGCGTCGCCGTACGGGCGCTGCCGTATCGCCACCGTCTTCAATGGCGTGGACATCGGCCGCTTCTCACCGACGCCGGCCGATCCGGCGCTGCGGGCTGGTTGGCTTGCACCCGCTGCTTCCACGGAACCGCTGCTCATCGGCAGCAATGCCGGTACCGCGCGCTACAAAGGATGGATGGACCTCGTCGAGGCACTGGCGCTGCTGGCGCCGGAGCAGAGGTCGCGGTTGCGTGTGGTGCTCGCAGGCGGCTTGCCCAAGGCGGAGGATACGGCGCATATCGAGGCGTTGGGCGTGGCTGCGCAGGTGCATTTCACAGGACGGCTTGCCGATGTGCGGCCGATGGTTGCCGCGCTGGACGCGGGTTTCGTGCTGTCCTGGGACGTGGAAACGATTTCCTTCGCGTGCCGCGAAATGATGGCGACGGGGAAGCCGGTGCTCGTCAGCGACTACGCGGGCCTGCCGGAAAACATCCGTGTCGGCGAGGACGGCTGGATCGTGCCTGCGCGAAATCGCGAAGCCATCGCCGCGGCGCTGTCGCGCATGCTCGACGATCGTGCGGCCCTGCCGGCGATGGGTCGTGCCGCGCGGGCGCATGCCGAGGCCGAATTCGGAATGGAGCGCTTCGTGAGTGGCACCGAAGCCGTTTACGCGGCGCTCGTGGGCGACTTTTCCAGCAAGGCGTAATACATGCCGTCCAGGTCGCCGTCGCCCGGCAACACTTGCCAGCCGACCTTGGCCGGCCGGCCCGCCGGAAGCGTCAGGGGCAACGCCGAGGCATCGGGGTGCGTGGCAAGGAATGCACCCACCACGCCTTCGTTCTCACGGCGCAACAGCGAACAGGTGACGTAGAGCAGGCGTCCGCCTGGCGCCAGCGTTTCCCAGCACGCGGCGAGGATGCGCTCCTGTTGCGCCACCAGCGCATCGATGTCCGTCGCGCGTCGATGCAAGCGCACGTCCGGCCGGCGGCGGATCACGCCCGTGGCCGAGCATGGCGCATCGATCATCACGCGATCGAACGGACGGCCGTCCCACCACGCGGACGGATCGCCCGCATCGCCTGTGACCACCTCGGCGGTAAGGCCCAGGCGCTCGAGGTTCTGGCGGATGCGTGGTACCCGCTTCGCCTCGAATTCCACCGCGAGCAGGCTGAGGTCCGCCCGCTCGAGCACGTGGCAGGCTTTACCGCCCGGCGCGGCGCAGGCATCGAGTACGCGCTGCCCATCGGCAAGATCGAGAAGATCGGCAGGCACCTGCGCGGCCCCATCCTGCACGGCGAAAAGGCCTTCCGCGAATCCCGGCAGACGCGTCACGTCGGTGCTGTGCGGCAGGACCAGTCCGTCCGGCAACCAGGGGTGGAGCGTCGGCTCCTGGCCGGCTTCGCGCAGCCGTTCCGCCAGTGCCTCGCGGGTGGTTCGCCGCCGGTTGGCGCGCAGCACCAGCGGCGGCTCCGTGTTCGCGGCGGCCAGTATGTCGTCGACCTGGTCCGGCCAGTCGCTTGCGATGGCCTCGGCCAGCCAGGTGGGATGGGCGTGGCGCGTGGCGGGCTTGGCGTCGAGCTTGGCCGACAAGGCGGCGCGCTCGCGTTGCCAACGCCGCAGCACGGCGTTCACCAGTCCCGCGAGGCGCGGGCGGCGAAGTTCGCGTGCGGCTTCGACCGTGGCGGCCACCGCAGCATACCCCGGCAATTCGAGTACCTCGAGCTGTACGAGCCCGGTGACCAGCAAGGCATGGATCACCGGTTCGTTGCGCCGGATCGGTTTGTCGAGCAGCAGATCGAGTGCGGCATCGAAACGCGGCCACCAGCGCGCACCGTCGTTGAGCAGCGCGGTGAGCAGGGCGCGGTCGCGCGCATCGGGCAAGCGGGGCAGGGCGCGGTCGGCCACATCGCGCAGCGAGTGTCCCGACAGGGCGATGTCGGCAAGCGCTTCGGCCGCCAGCGCGCGCACGGAAGGCGCGCGGCTCACGACGCGGCCTGCTTCAGCTCCGGGCGGGCATTGAGGTAATCCGCCACGCCGATCCGGCGGCCGCCGGCCCGCTGCACGGCAAGAAGACGCAGCGCGCCCTCGCCGCAGGCGATGTCGATGCCATCACGGGTGGCGGCCACGACGCGTCCCGGCTCGGCGCCGGACACGCCTTGCACCGCACGAGCGGACCAGATGCGCAGCCGTTCGCCGGCCACGTCCGCTTCGGCCACGGGCCATGGATCGAAGGCGCGTACCTTGCGTTCCAATGCGATCGCCGCCTGCGAAAAATCGAGGCGCGCCTCGGCCTTGTCGAGCTTGTGCGCGTATTCCACGCCGTCCACGGCCTGCGTACGCGGCGCCAGCGTCTCGCCGGCCATCGTGCGGCGGAGCCCTTCGGCCAGCGCATCCGCGCCAAGGACAGAGAGGCGGTCGTGCAGGCTGCCGCCCGTTTCGTCGGCGGCGATGGGCGTGCGCCGTTCGACCAGCACGGGGCCGGTGTCGAGGCCGGCTTCCATCTGCATGAGGTCGACACCGCTTTCCGTGTCGCCGGCGAGGATGGCCCGCTGGATGGGCGCGGCGCCGCGCCAGCGCGGCAGCAGCGAGGCATGCACGTTCCAGCAACCGAGGCGCGGGATCGCCAGCACCTTGCGCGGCAGGATGAGGCCGTAGGCCACGACGACCATCAGGTCCGGCGCGTAGGACCCCAGCCGAAGACGGTCGGCTTCGTTCTTGAACGACTCGGGCTGCTCGACCGGAATGCCCGCGGCGAGCGCGGCTTCCTTCACGGGACTGGCGGCGAGCTTGCGCCCGCGGCCGGCGGGGCGGTCAGGCTGGGTGTAAACGGCCACGACCTCCGCGCCGGAGGAACGGCAGGCTTCGAGACAGGGAACGGCGAAATCAGGCGTTCCGGCGAACACCACCCGCAGGGAAGGGTTCGCCATCGGTCAGGCGCTGGCCTTGCGCTGCTTTTCCATCCGCTTGAGCAGCATGCCGCGCTTCAACGGGGACAGGTAGTCGACGAAGACCTTGCCGGCGAGGTGGTCCATCTCGTGCTGGATGCAGACGGCGAGGGGGCCTTCGGCCTCCATCACGATTTCCTTGCCGTCGACGTCCTGCGCGCGAACCTTTACGTGCAGCGCGCGGGTTACGTCGGCGTAGATGCCCGGGAACGACAGGCAGCCTTCCTGGTAGACCTGCTGACCGTCCTTCTCGAGGATTTCCGGGTTGATCAGCGCAAGCGGCTGGTTGCGGTCGTCGCTCATGTCGGCGACCAGCACGCGCTTGTGCACGTTCACCTGGGTGGCGGCCAGACCGACGCCGTTGGCGGCATACATGGTTTCGTACATGTCGGCCACGAACTGCTTCAGTTCGGCGTCGAAGACGGTGACCGGCGCGGCGACGGTGCGCAGGCGCGGATCGGGGAATTCGAGGATGTCGAGGGTGGACACGGTGTCACCTTGAAACGTTCACGGGCCGAATGTGGCGCCTCGTCCGCGGATTTGCGGGCAAATCGGCGAAATCCAAGCAGCGGCGAAGGTAGGATGCCCGCGTATTCTAGCGCGGGGCACGTATTGTGCCCATTAACGATTCAGTTACACTCGCGACAGCACCGGGGAAGGGGGAAAACCCGCCATGATCAAGAAGTTCGCCATGCTGCTTGGCGGCATGCTGTTCACCGTGGCCGCTTATGCGGCAGTGTCCGAGCTCCGTCCCGACCATCCGGACACCTACACGGTGCGCAAGGGCGACACCTTGTGGGATATCTCGGCGAGGTTCCTGCGTAAACCCTGGCTCTGGCCGGAAATCTGGCAGGCCAACCCCCAGGTTCGGAATCCGCACCTGATCTACCCGGGCGACGTGCTCAACCTGTCCATGCTGGGCGGCGGTCCGCGCATCGGCCTGCAGCCGCGGGTGCGCAGCGAAGGCGAGCCGATCACGGCCATCCCGCTTAGCGAGCTGCGCATGTTCCTGAAGGAACTGCGGGTGGTGAACGCCGACGAAGTGGAGCAGGCGCCCTACCTGGTGGGCTTCGAAGAGGCCCACCTGCGCGCCACGCCGGGCAACAAGATCTACGCCCGTGACCTCGACTCGGCGCAGCCCGGGCAGCGCTGGGCCATCGTGCGCCCCACCAACCGTTTCCGCGACCACGGCGGCGACGAGGGTGGCTTCGACATGCTGCACAACCCGTCGCACGGTTCGTTCGTGGCCGACGAACTGGACAGCGACGTGTCGATGGCGCCCAGCCCCTGGCGCGAGGATTCCCGCCACGACACCCACACCGGCAAGGGCGACGACCGTGGCGTGGAAGTCTCGGTGATCGGCACGGCCGAGGTCATCGCCACCAATGGCGACGTCGCCAGCCTCGTGCTGGTCGATTCGACCCTCGAGGTGCGCAAGGGCGACCGTCTGATGCAGGTCGACGACAAGCCCTACGATCCCTATTTCTATCCGCACGCACCGAAATCCGTGCCTGCCGACGCGCGCGTCATCGGTTTCACCGATGCGATGAGCGGGGTGGGCAGCCGTCAGGTCGTGTCCATTTCGGCCGGTTCGGCCGACGGCGTCGACAACGGCACCACCTTCACGGTGATGAGCCAGGGCGAGACCATCGCCGACGAGGTCAGCGGCAACTACAACCGCCGCGACACGTCGCGCAAGGTGAAGCTGCCGGACGAGTACGGCGGCCACCTCATGGTGTTCCGCACCTTCGACCATGTGAGCTACGCGCTGGTGATGGACGCCCTGCGCCCGCTGAAGAAGGGCGACAAGCTGGTGATGCCGGAATAGGGAGGCGGAACGGGGCGGTATACTTGGCGAAATCCAGGAACCCGCCGATGCCCTTTTCCCACCTCCCCGCCTGCCCCACCTGCGGCATGGAAAACACCTACCCGGACGGCGATCAATTCGTCTGTCCGGATTGCGCGCACGAATGGCCGCAGGTTGCCGCGCAAGCCGAGGAAGGCGAGGCAGTCGTCCGTGACGTCAACGGCAATGTGCTCCAGGGCGGCGATTCGGTGGTGGTGATCAAGGACCTCAAGGTCAAAGGCTCGTCCATCCCGCTGAAGCAAGGCACGGTCATCCGCAATATCCGCCTCGTGGATGGCGACCCCGAACACATCGAAGGCAACGCCGAGAAGATCAAGGGACTGGTCCTCAAGACCTGTTTCCTGAGGAAGGCGTAGTTTCGCCACGCCGCGCGCTCCGACAGGCGGGTAAACGCTACCCCATCGGGCGGCTTGTTCCGACAGGAAGCCGTCGTGCGCGCTCTAAACTGCGCGGATGACCGATCCCGACCACGACCTGCGCGACTGGCTGATCCTTCTCCGCATTCCCGACTTCAGCGCGCGGCGCCTGCGTGAGGGCCTCGTCGCCCGCGGCAGCGCGCCCGCCCTGCTGCGTTGGCTGGAACGCCACCCTGACGCCCTCGGCGCCGATGCGCAGGCCTGGATCGAGCGCCCCGACGAAGCCACGCTGGCGAACGACCTCGCCTGGCTGGCCGGCGACGACCAGCGCATGCTCCGCTGCACCGAGGAAGACTTCCCGCCGCAGTTGGAAGCCATTCCCGACCCGCCGGCCGCGCTGTTCGTGAAGGGCGACGCGTCGCTCCTCCTGCGGCCGCAGGTGGCGATCGTGGGGGCCCGGCGGGCACAGGAGCCCGGGCTGGCCAATGCCCGCCGCTTCGCCTCCGAACTGGCCACCGCCGGCCTCCTGGTCACCAGCGGCATGGCCGACGGCATCGACGGGGCCGCCCACGCGGCGGCGCTGGACGCCGGTGAGCCCACCGTGGCCGTGATCGCCACGGGTCCGGACCGCGTCTACCCTCGCAAGCACCACGCCCTGGCCCGCCGCATCGCGGCACAGGGCGCCATCGTCAGCGAATACCCGCCCGGCGTGCCGGCCCTGGCGCACCAGTTCCCGCAGCGGAACCGGATCATCGCCGGCCTGAGCCTCGGGGTGATCGTGGTCGAGGCCGGCCTGCGCTCCGGATCGCTCATCACCGCCCGCTGCGCCGGCGAGCAGGGGCGCGAGGTATTCGCCCTGCCGGGGTCCATCCACAACCCCCTGGCCGAGGGCTGCCATTCCCTGATCGGCGAGGGCGCCCGGCTGGTCCAGCGGCCCGAGGAGGTCCTCGCCGCCCTGGCCCCGGCCGCCATGGAGCTCGGCGCCGAACTGCGCGCCCGCCTGGAGGCCGGCGGGCCGGCCGGCAAGGCCGGCAGACGCAAGACCGGCCCCTTCGACTGGCGCCAGGATGAGGAATATCGCCGCCTGCTCGACGTCATGGGGTACGATCCCGCCTCCCTCGACGCCCTTGTGGGCACGACGGGCCTCTCCCCCGGGGCGCTGTCGTCGATGCTGCTGATACTGGAACTCGAAGGCGAGATCGCGACCCTGCCCGGCAACCGCTACCAGCGCGTGGTCCGGTAGCCGCGGCTTGACAGCCATCACGGCGATATGTTTCCAACTAAATATATACATGTGCTGGGGTTCACTCGCCCCCGCACTCCTCGAATCGGGTAACGCATGGCAAAGAACCTCCTCATCGTCGAATCGCCGGCCAAGGCCAAGACGATCAACAAGTACCTGGGAGCCGACTTCCAGGTGCTGGCGTCGTATGGCCACGTCCGCGACCTGCGGCCGAAGGAGGGCGCCGTCGACCCCGAGGACGGCTTCCGCATGGCCTACGAGGTGATCGACCGGAACGAGAAGCACGTCGACGCCATCGCCAAGGCGGCCAAGGCGGCCAGCAGCATCTACCTCGCGACCGACTTGGATCGCGAGGGTGAGGCCATCTCCTGGCACATCAGCGAGATCCTCCGCGAGCGCGGCCTGCTCGAGGGCAAGGACGTCCAGCGCGTGGTGTTCAGCGAGATCACGCCCAAGGCGATCAAGGAGGCCGTGGCCAACCCGCGCAAGCTGTCGCACGACCTCGTCGACGCCCAGCAGGCCCGCCGCGCCCTCGACTACCTGGTGGGCTTCAACCTCTCCCCGGTGTTGTGGCGCAAGGTGCAGCGCGGCCTGTCGGCCGGTCGCGTGCAGTCGCCGGCGCTGCGCATGATCGTCGAGCGCGAGCTCGAGATCGAAGCCTTCAAGGCCCGCGAGTACTGGACCATCCAGGCCAGCCTGACCCACCCCGACGGCGCCTTCGAAGCCCGCCTGGTCAAGCTGGACGGCAAGAAGTTCGAACAGTTCGACCTCACCAACGAAGCCGACGCCATGGCGGCGCGTGCCGCGCTGGAGAAGGCCGCGGCAGGCCGCTTCACCGTCGGCGAAGTCACCAGCCGCGAGCGCAAGCGCCGCCCGGCGCCGCCCTTCACTACCTCCACGCTGCAGCAGGAGGCCGCGCGCAAGCTCGGCTTCTCCACCAGCCGCACCATGCGCGTGGCCCAGGGCCTCTATGAGGGCGTGGCACTCGGCAGCGAGGGCAACGTCGGCCTCATCACCTACATGCGTACCGACTCGGTGGCGCTTTCCGACGACGCGCTGGCCGAGCTCCGCGACCTGATCGGGCGCGAATACGGCAAAACCGCTCTCCCCGAAGCCGTCCAGGTCTACAAGTCCAAGTCCAAGAACGCGCAGGAAGCGCATGAGGCCGTCCGTCCCACGTCGGCCATGCGCACGCCCCGCAGTGTTGCGTCGTTCCTCAACGACGACCAGCGCAAGCTCTACGAACTGATCTGGAAGCGCACGGTCGCCTGCCAGATGGTGCATGCCACCCTGAACACCGTGTCGGTAGAGTTCCCGGTGGCCGATTCCGCGTTCCGCGCCAGCGGCACCACGGTGATCGATCCCGGCTTCCTGGCCGTGTACGAAGAGGGCCGCGACCAGAAGAGCGATGACGAAGACGACCAGCGCCGCCTGCCGCGCCTGGTACAGGGCGACGTGGTGCCGGTGTCGAAGATCGACGCCGACCAGCACTTCACCGAGCCGCCGCCGCGCTATTCCGAAGCCAGCCTGGTGAAGACGCTGGAGGAATACGGCATCGGCCGCCCGTCCACCTATGCCAGCATCATCCAGGTGCTGCTCAGCCGCGAGTACGTCCTGCTCGAGAACCGCCGCTTCAAGCCGACCGACGTCGGCCGCGCGGTCAGCCAGTTCCTGTCCGGCCATTTCGCGCAGTACGTGGATTACGACTTCACCGCGCGCCTGGAAGACGAACTCGATGCGGTCAGCCGCGGCGAAGAGGCCTGGGTGCCGTTGCTGGAACGCTTCTGGCAGCCGTTCAAGACGCTGGTGGACGACAAGACCGAATCCGTCGACCGCAGCGAAGCCACCGGCGCGCGCGAACTCGGCACCGATCCCAAGACCGGCAAGCCGGTGTCGGTGCGTCTCGGCCGCTACGGCGCATACGCGCAGATCGGCAGCAAGGACGACGAGGACAAGCCCACGTACGCCAGCCTGCGCCCCGGCCAGAGCATGCACACCATCACGCTCGACGAGGCGATGGAACTGTTCAAGCTGCCGCGCACGCTCGGCCAGTCGGAGGCAGGCGAAGACGTCACCGTGGGCATCGGCCGCTTCGGGCCGTTCGTGAAGCAGGGCAGCACGTACGCGTCGCTCAAGCCCGAGGACGATCCGTACACCATCGAACTGCCGCGCGCGCTGCAGCTCGTGCAGGAAAAACTCGAGGCGATCGCGAACCGCACCATCCTCGACTTCGGCAACGGCGTGCAGGTGCTCAACGGCCGCTACGGTCCGTACATCACCGACGGCGAGAAGAACGCGCGCATTCCGAAGGACCGCGAGCCGAAGACGCTCACCGAAGCCGAATGCGCCGAACTGCTGGCGGCCGCTCCGGTGAAGAAGCCGCGCGGCGGCCGTGCTGCCAAGAAGACGGCCACGAAGAAAACCGCGGCGAAGAAGGCCGTCACGAAGGACGCCAGCGCCAAGAAGACGGCCGTGAAGAAGACGGCCGCCAAAAAGGCGACGAAGAAGACGGCTGCGAAAAAAGCCACGGCAAAGAAATCCGCGGCGAAGAAGACGGCCACCAAGAAAACCGCCGCGAAAACCGCGTCGGCCGGCAAGGCCGCGAAGACGGTGTCGCGCGCGGCCGACTGACATGCAGCGCTTCCATCCCTCCGGTCTCGACGCGGCGGTCGCGATCCTGCGCGGTGGCGGCGTCCTTGCGTATCCCACGGAGGCCGTCTTCGGCCTCGGCTGCGACCCTCACGACCGTGCCGCCTTCGAACGCGTGTTCGCGTTGAAAGAGCGCCCGGCAACGCAGGGCGTGTTGTTGATCGCCGCGGAGTTCGCGCAGATCGAACCGTACATCGACCTCGCCCAGGTGCCCTCCGACGTGATGGCGCAGGTGCGCGGCTCGTGGCCCGGCCCGAACACGTGGGTGTTCCCACGCAGTGCCGAGGTACCCGATTGGGTCGCCGGCGCACACGCCGGCATTGCGCTGCGCGTGACCGCGCACGAGCCCGCCGCGGCCTTGTGCCGGGCCTTCGGCCGGCCGCTGGTGTCCACCAGCGCCAACCCGCACGGCGAATCGCCGGCCCGGGACCTCGCCACGCTCGAGCGCTATTTCGGCGACAGGCTGGACGGCGCCCTCGATGCACCGCTGGGCGGCCTCGATCGGCCCACGGTCATCCGCGACGCCCTGAGCGGCGCTATGATCCGCGCCTGAGCCGGGGGAAAGCCGTTGTCGTCGAACGTTCATGAGATCACCGGGCGCCTGGTGGGCGCTCCTTCGCCGTTGCTGGTCGGCGCGCTGTCCCGGCCCATCGCGTGGCGCGAAGGCCGCCCGGTCAGCGCCGCCACCTTCCTGGGCCATGTACGCCAGGTAGCGGCCCTGCTTCCCGAGGCCGACAGTGCGGTCAACCTGTGCGAGGACCGTTACGCCTTCCTCGTGGCGTTTGCCGCCCTGGTCGTACGAGGCCAGGCCAACCTGTTGCCGCCATCGCGCGCACCGCACGCGGTCGACGAGGTGATGGCCGGCCATCCGGGTGCCTATGCCATCGGCGAACTTCCGTTGTCGCCGGCACCCGCGGGTTACCTGTGCATGCCGCCGTTGAGCGACGACGTGACACCGAGCCACGACGTTCCGTCGATCCCAGCGGGAGCGGTGGTCGCCATCGGCTACACCTCCGGTTCGACGGGCCGGCCCAAGCCCAACATCAAGACCTGGGGCGGTTTCGTCGCGAGCAACGCGGGCAACGCCCGGATGCTCGACAAGGCCATAGGTGGGTCGTTCGACCTCGTGGCCACGGTGCCGCCGCAACACATGTACGGCATGGAGATGTCCGTGCTGATGCCGCTGCTCTCCGAGGTCAGCGTGCATGCCGGGCGTCCTTTCTTCCCGGCGGACGTGGCGGCGGCGCTGGGCACCATGCCCGAGCCGCGCGTGCTGGTCATCACGCCCGTGCACCTTCGCGCCATCGTGGAATCCGGCATCCAGTTGCCCACGCTCGCCGCCTTCGTATCGGCCACCGCACCGATGCCGGTGGAACTGGCGGCCGAAGCGGAGAGGCGCTTCGGGGCCCCGGTGTGCGAAGTGTTCGGTTCGACGGAAACCTGTGTCTTCGCCAGCCGGCGGACGTCGATGGATGAAGACTGGACGCTCTACGACGGCGTGACCTTGCATCCGCAGCCCGACGGCACGCTGGTCTACGCCCCGCAGCTGGCAGAGCCCATCGCGCTCGCCGACATCGTCACCCTGCACGACGAGGGCCGCCGCTTCCGCCTGCGCGGACGCAACACCGACCTGCTCGAGATCGCCGGCAAGCGCGCATCGCTCGGCGACCTCAACCGCCGCCTGCTGGCCATCGAGGGCGTGCGCGACGGTGTGCTGTTCCAGCTCGACGAACCCGACGCCTCCGGCATACGCCGCATCGCGGGCCTGGTGGTCGCTCCGAACATGACGGAACAAGCGGTACTCGCCGCGCTCCGTCAGGCCATGGATCCCGTCTTCCTCCCGCGCCCGCTACGCATGGTGGAGACCCTGCCGCGCAACGAGACCGGCAAGCTCCCGCGCGGCGACTTGCTGGCTTTGATCCGGCCCGCGCTCTAGTGTGGGAGCCGCTTCAGCGGCGATGGGTGCTCGCGGCAAGGTTGCCCGCTGCCGCGGGATCGCCGGCATAGCCGGTTCCCACAGAAGGCCTCCCCGAGCATGGAGGTTTCTTCGCCTGTGTTCGAGCCCACGTTAGAATGCCTGGCTCGACATCCGGAGAATCCCATGAAAGTCCTCGTCATCGGCGGCGGCGGGCGCGAACATGCGCTGGCCTGGAAGCTCGGTCAGTCGCCGCGCGTGGACGAGGTGATCGTGGCGCCCGGCAATGCCGGAACGGCGCGCGAGCCGGGCATGCGGAACGAAGCCGTAGCCGTGACCGATATCGACGGCCTGGTGGCCCTGGCACGTCGCGAGGATGTCGGGCTTACCGTGGTGGGTCCCGAAGTGCCGCTCGTGGCCGGCGTGGTCGATCGCTTCACACGCGAAGGCTTGCGCTGCTTCGGCCCGACCGCCGCCGCCGCACAACTCGAAGGCAGCAAGGCGTTCGCGAAGGACTTCCTCGCCCGCCACGCCATTCCCACCGCGCACTACGCCGTGTTCACCGAACTCGCTCCCGCGCTGGCGCACGTTCGCGAGAAAGGCGCGCCCATCGTCATCAAGGCCGATGGCCTTGCCGCCGGCAAGGGCGTGGTGGTGGCAATGACGCTCGGCGAAGCCGAAGCGGCGCTGGAGGACATGCTTGGTCAGCAGGCCTTCGGCGATGCCTCGTCGCGCGTGGTCGTCGAAGAATTTCTCGACGGCGAGGAAGCCAGCTTCATCGTAATCGCCGACGGCACGCATG
This sequence comes from Luteibacter sp. HAY1-4A, assembly GCF_056755355.1. Taxonomy (NCBI): domain Bacteria; kingdom Pseudomonadati; phylum Pseudomonadota; class Gammaproteobacteria; order Lysobacterales; family Rhodanobacteraceae; genus Luteibacter; species Luteibacter sp. HAY1-4A. The sequence continues at coordinate 79,767 of NZ_JBNDHZ010000001.1, read as the reverse complement.
CGCTTCCGATGGCCACCAGCCAGGACCACAAGCGTCGCGACGACGGCGACAAGGGCCCGAATACCGGCGGCATGGGCGCGTACTCTCCGGCACCCGTGGTGACGGACGAAGTCTCCGCGCGTGTCATGCGCGAAGTCATCGAACCCACCCTCGCGGGCATGGCCGCCGATGGCATGCCGTTCACGGGTTTCCTCTACGCCGGTCTCATGATCGACAAGGCCGGTGCGCCCAAGGTCATCGAATTCAACGTGCGCTTCGGCGATCCGGAAACGCAGCCGATCATGCTGCGGCTGCGCTCCGACCTCGTGGACCTTGTCGAAGCAGCTCTGGACGGACGCATCGGCGATGCACGGGCGGAGTGGGATCCGCGCCCATCGCTCGGCGTGGTGATCGCCGCCGGCGGTTATCCGGGCAAGGTGCGGTCAGGCGATCCCATTACGGGCGCGGACACCGATTTCGGCCCGGATGTGAAAGTGTTCCACGCGGGTACCGCGGACGGTGCGGATGGACGGCCCGTCACGGCGGGAGGACGCGTGCTCGCCGTATGCGCGCTCGGCGACGACCTCGTCCAAGCGCGTGCGCGGGCCTATGCGGCGGTGGATGGCATCCACTTCAGCGGTGCGTTCCATCGCAGCGATATCGCGCATCGCGCGCTGTCGCGTCGGTAAGCGAAGGGGCGAGCGACGGATTAACCGCGCTCGCCCTTGCCATTACAAACCGGTGCGCACCGGCAAGGGCTGCCAGCGTTCCTCGGTGCCCACCGCGCTGTATTGCAGATAGCTTTCGGGGATCAAGGGCGAGGCACCGGCGAGGTTGGGAATCACATCACCCTTGCTCGGCTTGTTCGGGTAGGACGACCACGGGCGCAGCAACGCGTGGTATTGGTTCGAAATGAGTTCCTGGTGCACCCGCGGGTCGAAGCGTGCACTCAGCTTGCCGTCACGCACCTGCAGCCGCCACCGGTTGCCGCCCTCGTACATCGACTGGATGCGATCGGCTGACCAGCGCCATTGCTGGTTCAACGGTGTCGCCGTGCAGGCCGCGGCGTACACGTCCCCGGTACCCGGGTCGGCGGTGAGGCACTGCCCGCTGCCGCGATTGCGGTAGGTCATGTCCGCTTCGAGGAACCACTGCTGGCTCTTTCCGCCCGGGCCCTTGCCGCATGCCTGCAACCGCAGGTGCGGTGCATCTGCATCGGGCTGCGCCAAGCACTCACCCAGCCCGTGCAGCGACTGCAGCCGAACCGTGGGCTGACGGGTGAGGTACGCCGAGCCGAGGTTGATACGTGTTACGAAGGCCACATCGGCATCGCGATCGGGGCCCGCTTCGGAGGTGCCTTCGAGGGAATCGTAGATGCGCACATTGGCCGTGGCACGGGTGACGATGTCGAGATGGCCTTCGTATTTTCCCGGTAACCGCCACACGGAAGCCGTCTGCAAGGTCGCCCGCCGCATCATCGGCGTCATGCGTCGTGTGGAATTGAGAGGACCGTCCAGTCCGTCGCCGTCCCTGAAATACGACGTGTCCCTGGCGATGTCGCGGGCGAGCGGAAAAACCCAGTCGATCGCGCGGGTGCCGCCTTGGCCGTCCCGCGTCGATGTCTCGATGAAGTAGTCCTTGAGATTCATCGTGACGGACGATTGTTCGGTGCGTTCCTTGCCGTAGTTGAAGCCGAGCACCATCTTGTCGAGGTGTGGCGCGCTGTTCTTCTCGAGCCCCTCCAGTATGTCGAAGGAAGCGCTCGCGCCATAGCTCGTTTTCACCGTCAAGCTTTCGTTGATCGCGCGCTCGGTCGCGCCGTCGGATTGGGGCTCGTACTGGGCGATGGTAAGAGGCACCGGAACGCCGACGCCGGCGAGCTGGGTCGTGACGACATAGCGGTCGGGGATGGCCAAGGCGTAGCCCTTGCCGTCAGGTTGGTAGCGGCCATTCCAAGCCGCGCCGTTTATGGACGGAGCCATGTCGACCTCGGTGTTCACCAGTACCACCTTTTGGTCGCGGCTGGCTTCGATGTCGCGCAGCACGACGATGTGGTGCCGCACGGACCGGCCGCCGGGAAACGACTTGTCCTGATGGATTTCCACCCGCGGTACGTGCGCTCCCTCGCCAGACGCGTTGTCCGCCGCCCCTATCGACCGGGCCAGCGGGTGCAGGACCGGTGGCTGCTGCCGATGGGTCATCCAGGCGTCGAGGGCCACGGCGGCTTCGTCGACGTGCAGGGCGGCATCGATGGTCTTGACCTCCAGTGCGCCCTCGGGAGACCGCCGATAGGCCGATATGGCGTCCGAAGCCCCGAACCCGAATGTTTCGGCTTCGACGTCGGCGCCGTCGTCGCTGGGCGGTCCGACCACAAGCATGGTGGTGCCGCGATCGAGGGCCTCGAATACCCTGTTGCGCACGGCTGCTTCCGCCAGGTCGCTACGACGAACCCAGGCCGTGTCCGTGGCGGCGTCCGTCCAGGATTTCGGCAGCGGCGCCATGCCGTTGTACGCCGCGGCCAGGACCGCAGCGAGATCGTGCCGCTCCATGACGAAGGGCGCCGCCGGAGCGGCGTCGTGGGATGCATGCCATGTGTCCGCGACGACCGGGGAGGCGAATGCAGCCGCCAGTGCGAGTGCGAGATATCGGAGTTTCATGGTGGCCATGTCCTTGGCTGTGTGGGTGGCACGAGATTGGCGGGCGAGCCTGCGCATCGCTGTAGGGCATCGCTGAAATCAGGCGCGGCTGCGTCTGATCCGCTCCCTCGTAAGACGTCCCGCACAGTTTCTGCGTTGGTTGTGCGTTAGCGCGACCGGCTACACTCACGCGTACCCACAGGATCGGATCGCACCGGATGTCGCAGTTCTCCCTTCTTGCCAAGCGACGGTTCGCACCGTTCTTCTGGACGCAGGCGCTCGGTGCCTTCAACGACAATGCATTCCGCAACGCGATGGTCATGCTGGTGGCCTTCCAGATGGCGTTGCCGGATGCACAGGTATCGCTCTACACGAACCTGGCACCCGCACTTTTCATCCTTCCCTACTTCCTGTTCTCGGCCACCGCCGGTCAGCTGGCGGAGAAGTTCGAGAAGACGCGGATCATCCGCTACGTGAAGCTGTTCGAGATCGCCGCGATGGCGCTCGCGGCCGTGGGGTTCTTCACGCACCACGTGTCCCTGCTGCTCGTGGTGCTGTTCCTCATGGGCGTGCACTCGACGGTCTTCGGCCCCATCAAGTACTCCATCCTTCCGCAGGCGCTGGAGCGCAGCGAGCTGGTGGGCGGCAATGCCCTGGTGGAAACGGGTACCCAGCTCGCCATGCTGATCGGCATGATCGTCGGCAACTCGCTGATGCTTATCGCCGGCTACGGCACGCTGGCCGCCTCGCTCACGACCATCGGCATCGCCTGCGCGGGATACCTCGCCAGCCGCGCGATTCCCGCCGCCCCGGCGACGGCGCCGGACCTGCGGTTCAACTGGAACCCCTTCAGCGAGACCTGGCGCGTACTGAAAATCACGCACGAAGACCGGGCCGTCTTCAATGCCGTGCTCGGCATTTCCTGGTTCTGGTTCTTCGGCACGGTGATGATTGCGCAGTTGCCGACGTATACGCGCCACGTGCTCGGCGGCGACGGCTCGGTGAACACGCTGGTGCTCACGCTGTTCTCGCTGGGTACGGGCATCGGCTCGCTCATGTGCGAACGCCTGTCACGCAAGCGGGTCGAGATCGGTCTCGTGCCGATGGGCGCGTTCGGACTCACCGTGTTCGCGGTGGATCTCTACTTCGCGCGCCCCGGCGTGACGCCGGGCATCGCACTGAACTGGATGGCTTTCATCGGCGTGCCCGGCGCATGGCGCGCCATGCTCGACCTCACCATGATCGGTGCCTTCGCGGGTTTCTATGTGGTGCCGCTGTTCGCCTTCGTGCAGAGCCGAGCGCCTCGCGAGCGCCTTTCGCGCGTGATCGCGGGCAACAACATCGTGAACGCACTGCTGATCTGCGCTGCCGCGGCCTTCGGCATCGGCCTGACGGCACTGGGCCTGGACGTGCCGACGATCTTCCTCGTTACCGGCCTCGTCAATATCGCGGTGGCCGTGTACATCTTCACGCTCGTTCCCGAATTCATGATGCGTTTCATCACCTGGATACTGGTGAACACGCTTTATCGGGTACGCGTCGACGGGTTGAAGAACGTGCCGGACGAGGGTGCCGCGCTGGTGGTCTGCAACCACGTGAGTTTCATGGATCCGCTGATCCTCATGGCCAGCGTGCGCCGGCCGATGCGTTTCGTCATGTACTACAAGATCCACGACATTCCCGTGCTGCGTTTCGTCTTCCGTACGGCGAAAGCGATTCCGATCGCGGGGCGCCAGGAAGATCCGGCCCTGATGGAGCGCGCGTTCGAACTCGTGGACGAGGCGCTGGCCAATGGCGAGGTGGTCTGCATCTTTCCGGAGGGAGGCATCACCCGCGACGGCAGCATCCAGGCCTTCCGTCCCGGCGTCGACCGTATCCTGGCGCGCCGGCCGGTTCCCGTCGTGCCGCTGGCATTGCGCGGCATGTGGGGCAGCATCTTCAGTCGCAGGGACAGCGCGCTGCGTCGCGCGCGTCTCCCGAGGCGCTTCTGGTCGAAGATCGAATTGGTCGGCGGTGCGCCTGTGCCGGCTGGCCAGGCCGATGCGGCGGTGTTGCAGGCGCGCGTGTCGGAGCTGCGTGGCGACAAGGCCTGAGTGTGGGAGCCGGCTATGCCGGCGATCGCGCGGCGGCGGGCGTGTCGCGAGCATCCCTCGCCGCTGAAGCGGCTCCTACACCGAGGCCTGACCGGAAAGGTGTCAGGCGAACCAGGCGGCCAGCACGATCACCGCCACTACCGCCAGCCACACGATGAGTACGCGCCGGATGACGCGGCGGGCATCTTCCAGTTCGGCGATGGGATCGCTCACGTCCTGTACGTAGCCGTCGCCGGCTTCCACGTCGGCGTCGACACCCGCACGTGCCACCGCTCCCAGGAAATCCGGCTCCAGGCGCGAGCGGGGGCTGCCCGATGTGCGGTGCCATTGTTTCCACGCACCCATGACGGCGTCGAAGTCGGACACCAGCGCCATGGCGAACACCATCAGGTGCGCGGGAATCCAGTCGAGCGCATCGGCCACGCGGCGCGCGCTGGCACGCGTGGCCGTGTCCAACGCTAGTGCCGCGTCGCGGGCGAGGACCTGGGCAAGCCGATAGCCGAGCGCGCCCGTGGGCCCGAGCAGGAAGAACCACAGCAGCACGCCGAAGCGGCGGCGCAGTGCCCCGTAGAAGGCGGCCTCCACGATGACGGGCGCGAACCAGCCCAGCGGCGCGTCGTCGTGGCGCAGCGCGGCCACCGCTTCGTCCCTGCGCAGGGTGTCTTTCGCGTGCAGGACCGCGTCGATGTCGCTCTCGATCTCGCGTGGGCCCAATGCATAAACCAGCACGGCGATGGCGAAGACGAGCCAGCCGAGTTCGAAGAAGGGAAGGGAACGGAGGATGCCGGCCACGATGGCGCAGGCGATGACCGGGACCAGCAGCACCACGGCGACCTTGCCGGGCCCGGAGAGGTCGGTAAGACGGTCGATCCACAGACGGAACCAGCGTTGGTCGCGCCAGCGGGCCAGTTGCGGCACGCTCCAGACGATGACGAGGGCGACGAGTACGGCGAGAAGACGTAAGGCCATGGCAGACACGATCCGCGGGTCGATGCCTGATTGTAGGCGAAGGCGGTGGGAAGCGCGCTGGCGCGCGAATGGGTGCTCGCGGCGGGCCCTATTCGCGCGCGCTTCCCGCAGCTACCAACCGATCCAGGTCCACGCCGCGCATGCCGAGCCAGTGCTCGATCAGGCGATATGACACCGACAGCGGCGGCGGTACGCCGAGCGTGCCCGATGTCATGCCCTGCACGATGTCGTCCACCGTGAACCAGCGGGCGTCCTCGAGCTCATCGTCGCGCAGGTGGATCTCGCGCGTTTTCGCCGTGGCGGTGAAGCCGACCATCAGCGAGGCGGGCAGGGGCCACGGTTGCGAGGAATGGTAGGTGGCATGCAGCACTTCCACGCCGGATTCCTCGCGAACTTCGCGCCGCACGGCATCTTCCAGCGACTCGCCGGGCTCGATGAAACCCGCGAGCGTGGAATACCGGCCAGGCGGCCAGCCGCGCTGGCGTCCGAGCAGGCACGCGTCGCCGTCTTCGACGATGACGATGATCGCGGCGTCGGTGCGTGGAAAGTGCAGGTGGGCGCCGTCGGGATTCGTGCATTGCACGCGGTGCCCCGATGCCACCACGAGGGTCGGTGCGCCGCACTGGCTGCAGAAGCGGGTCTGCCGCTGCCAGTGCGCGATGCCCTTCGCATAGGCGAACAGCCCGGCGTCGAAGGCATCGAGCACGAGCCCGGCCTCGCGCAGCGACATTCGCCGGGCGCCGGTGAGGGAAACGAAGAGCTCCGCTTGCGCTTCGTCGACGACGAGCGCGAACCACGCGCGGTCCGCGGCGAGGCCGAGGAGGGTGGAGGGTATGTCGCCAAAACGCTCTGCCCGCATCGCGGGCGACATCCATTGTGGGGATTCAGCGTCGGATCGAACGAAGGCCTGGCCTTCGGCGTCGAGCACGAGGAAGCGGGTGTCGGGCGCCGCTTCCATCTCCTCGACCCAGAGGCGGTCATCACGCCGCTCGGACATGCGATCGATGTCGATGCCGGCGAAGACGTTTTCGCGCGCGCGCGTGGCAGCTGCCTTGTCGCGCTCCTGCTCTACGCTCACGCCCGGGAGCCGGTCATGCGCTGAAGGAAGACCCGCAGCCGCAGGTGGTCTTGGCGTTCGGGTTGCGAATGACGAACTGCGAGCCGCTGAACGACTCGGCGTAATCGATTTCCGCACCCGTGAGGTATTGCAGCGACAGCGGATCGACTAGCAGCGTGACGCCCTCGCGGGCCACGGCCAGGTCGTCTTCTGCCTGTTCCTCGTCGAAAGTGAACCCGTACTGGAAGCCCGAGCAGCCGCCCCCGCTGATGTAGACGCGCAGCTTCAGGCCGGGGTTGCCTTCCTCTTCGATCAGGTCGTGCACCTTGCGGGCGGCGGCCTCGGTGAAGACGAGCGGAGCCGTGCCCGAGCGGTAATCGGGCGCGCCAGTCGGAGCCATGGGGAATGGGTTGTTCATGCCGACATAATGGCGCCGTTCCGTTGCAGGTCAAGCCTCGTCCAGGACCTGGGTCACCTGGATCGCTGCCTGGGTCAGCTGGCGGACGGTCTGCGGGGCACGGTGGACCATCTTTCCATTCACCTGGGCTCCGGCGGCCATTTCCAGCACCTGGTAATGCACGTCGCCGTCGATTCGGGCGAGGGGCGCCAGTTCCAGGCGTTCCGCCACGTGGATGTCGCCGGTGACCCCGCCGTTGATCACGGCATGCGGCACTTCGATCCGCCCGGCGACCCGGCCCGTCTCGCTGATGGTGAGAACGCCGTCACTGCCGGTATCGGCGTGGATGGATCCTTCGATGGTGCCGTCCAGGTGCAGCGCCCCGCTGAACAGGACGTCGCCACGCAGCGTGACGCCGCGGGCAATGAGGCTGGTGGCGGCCGCGCTCACGGCCGGGCCCTGGTTCTTCCGGTTATTGCCGAACATCGTTGGCCTCGTCGTTGCGCAGGGCATCGTTCCACGCCACCGTTCCGGTGACCGGCTGGGCGCCTTTCACATCGGCGACCAGTCGCAGGCGGGTCGGCTTGAAGCCGGCCGGCAGGGTGAAACTTCCCTGGATCTGCTGGAAGTATTTGAAGGAAAAAGAAAGATTGGTTGACTGGCTGCCCTGCCCGAGCGCGGGGCCCTCGAGCGTGGCCACCTTGTTCCCCTGGATGCCCTCGACGGCGAGCGTCAGGGAACCCTCGACCACCTCGCCACGCCGGGCGTTCTGCGTGAGCGTGACAACGAGATTCCAGGCGTTGGCGGCGCCTTTCACGGGCGCGCTGCGTGCGCCCTGGATCTTGAGGCCGTCGCGCTGGCCCCCGCCGCCCACCAGCCGCGAATAGAACGCGAGGTCGGTCCGCAGGCCGCTGATTTCCTCGTCGCGCTCCGCGAGGTTCCGCTTGAGTTCCTTTGCAGCCACCTCGGCGACCTGGCCGGCACGTTGCAGGTTCGCCACCTGCTGGCGGAGGTCTTCGTTGTCTGCCTTCAGCTGCCTGACCGCGCTTCGATCGGCGACGACAGCCGGAACGCGCGCCGCCGCGAACCACGCACCCATGCCCACCAGCACCAGGCTGAGCGCCCACCCGCCCGCCACGATAAGGCGCTTCCGGCGCAGGCTGGCCGCGTCGTCGAGCGTGCGCACGACGAACCGTGGCGGTTGGCGTGGAGCCATGGCAATTCCGTGGAGGAGACGTGAAGACCGGGCATGGTATAGCCCCCGCTTCGTTCAATGGTCAAGGAACGGCTTCCGCAAAAAGAAAGGCCGCCTCGCGGCGGCCCCTCTTCGGATCCCTTGTGGGAAGCGCGCTCGCGCGCGACCGGCCCACGGAAAACCTCAGTCGTGCAATGACCCCACCTTGCTGAGCATGTACCGCTCGGGCCCGATGTCCGAGATCAGGCTGAACTGCGTCTCGAGCCAGTCGATGTGCTCTTCCTCCTGGCCGAGGATGAACTTGAAGAGGTCGCGGCTCACGAAATCGTGGACACCCTCGCTATAGGCGATGGCCTCGCGCAGATCCTTGGTAGCCAGGAGTTCGAGATCGAGGTCGCCCTGCAGGGCCTCCACGACGTTTTCGCCGATCCGGAGCTTGCCCAGGTGCTGGAGGTTCGGCAGGCCGTCGAGGAAGAGGATTCGCTCGATGAGCTTGTCCGCGTGCTTCATCTCCTCGATGGATTCCTCGTACTCGTGCTTGGCCAACTCGTTGTAGCCCCAGTCCTTGAACATCCGGTAATGGAGGAAGTACTGGTTGATGGCGGCCAGCTCGTTGTAGAGGACCTTGTTGAGGTATTCGATGACCTTCGCGTCGCCCTTCATGAGGGGTCTCCCTGAGTGTGCAGGGCACGACTATACGTGCCGCAGGCGGACCATGGCGTAACGAGAATGAAGGCGGTTCGCGTCCTCACCGGGACGCCGGCGGGTCAGGCCGGGGAGGGAATGAACGTGAGCACGGAGCGCGTGGCCTCCACGGCCTCGCGCAGGCACTGGCGGGCTTCCGTCTCGCAGGCGCCGCAGCAGTCCGAACAGCCCGTGCGGGCCTGGAGTTCGGCAAAAGACTGAACGCCCTCGGCCGCGGCGCGGCGGATGGCATGGTCGGTGACGGCGTTGCACATGCAGATGTACATGGAAGGTAATTCGAACGCGAATGCGAACGATTGTCAACTACTGCTTCCTGAATAGGCCTTACGACCCGGTTTCCCGGTTGGCCTCCGCCTGCTGGGGGCAGCGGCCCACCTCGACCCGGCAGACCGTTTCCACCGTGGGCGCGAATTGGCGCAGGGCGCGCTCGTAGACCTGGCGCTTGAAGTTCACGACGTGATGGGCCGGATACCAGAAGTCCACCCAGCGCCAGAGGTCGAACTCGGGTTTCTCACAGGCGTCGAGACGGAAGGCATCCTCACCGCATTTGAGGCGGAGCAGGAACCAGACCTGCTTCTGGCCGATGCAGGTGGGGCGCTGATGGTGACGGACGAACCGGCTCGGCAGGCGGTAGCGGAGCCAGCCCCGGGTCTCGGCCAGCACTTCCACGTGCTGGGCGAGCAGGCCGGTTTCTTCCTCCAGCTCGCGATACATGGCTTCCAGCGGTGTTTCGTCGCTGCGCATGCCGCCCTGGGGGAACTGCCAGCCATCGCGATTGACGCGGCGCGCCCAGAACAGGCGGCCGTCTCCGTTCAGGAGCACGATCCCCACGTTCGGTCGATAGCCATCAGCGTCGATCATCCGTCCTCCGCGAGCAGGCTGCCGGCGGCAGGCCGGTACGCTCGTTGCGATCGATTCAACCACAGCGCAAGAAGCGCGGGCAAGGCGCTACTTGAACGGAAAGCCAGCGACGATTAAACTGCCCGGCCTTCGCGGGCCTGCCCCGCGGACGACCAGGTTCCATGGCTAGGTAGCTCAGCTGGTCAGAGCGCGGCACTCATAATGCTGAGGTCGGCGGTTCGAGCCCGCCTCTAGCCACCAAACAAAAAAAGCCGCGTCCGCAAGGGCGCGGCTTTTTTCTTCTACAACACGATGGGATCGTCTTCCTGGCGCGGCGCCAGATCCAGCACCGCCCGCGCCAGCTCCACCACGTTGTTCACGCGCAGCTTCGCCATAAGGTTCGCGCGGTGCAATTCAACGGTCTTGGGGCTGATGCACAGTTCGCTCGCGATGACCTTGTTGAGCTTGCCGCACATGATCCCTTCGAGCACCTGCGATTCGCGCCGCGTGAGCGAGACGTCCGGCCGCAGTGCGGCAAAGCTGCTTGCCGCCGGCTCGTCGGCATGGTCGTCTTCCGGTACGGGCATCAGGAAGACGGCCTGGAATGCTTCCGGCGGCACGTCGAGCATCTGGCGCGTCATGCGGTAGCGGCGCGGCGGTGCGTGGGCATCGCGCAGCACGAACTCATCGGTGGTGCCGGTCGGCTGAAGGTGTTCCCGGAGCCAGGCAGGGCCTGCGCGACCGCGCGCCGTGCCGAATTCGCGTCGAAACGCGGCATTGACCATCACGGCCCGGCCGCCATCGTTGCGCCAGACCACGCAGGGCCATGGCAGGGCGGCGAATACTTCCTCGGCGAGCCCGCAGGTATGCGAGTCGTCCAGTGAATCACAAGCAAGGCACATCGATGCCCTCCTGGTGTGCGCATGGAAGCCGGCGGGCGCCCCTTCGCAGCACGCCGGTAGTTGCCACTGCAACCGTTTGCCGGTGAAAAGTCCATGAACGAAACCGACGGATGTGCCGAAGTGCGAACGCCGTCGTGAAAGGCCGGCCGCTCCTGCCGCCTCCGCTACAATGCCGGCCATGCATATCTTCAAGACCTTCAACATCGAAGCGGCCCACCGCTTGCCGAATGTGCCCGAAGGGCACAAGTGCTCCCGCCTCCACGGCCACTCGTTCCGCGTCGAACTGCATGTGGAAGGACCGGTCGACCCGGTGTTCGGCTGGGTCATGGACTTCGGCGACCTCAAGGCGCGGTTCCAGCCCCTCTACGACCGGCTCGACCACCACTACCTCAACGATATCGAAGGCCTGGAAAACCCGACGAGCGAGAACCTCTGCCGGTGGATCTTCGAGCGTCTTCGCCCGGACGTGCCCGGCCTGGCGAAGGTGGTCGTCCACGAGACCTGCACCTCCGGCGCCGAATACGCCGCTGTGTAGGAGCCGCTATAGCGGCGAGAAGCCAACGAAGCACTGAAGCCATGATCGGCACTTCCCTCGCCGCCATGGCGGCTCCTACAGGTCCGCCATGTTCCGAAGGGCTGTTAGCTGTCGCCGCAACAATTCGCGGTTGCTGCGCTGCGGCGCGCGGGACTACACTCCGGCCTCCCCGTTCCCCAACGGTCCTGTCCGATGCCCGAAGTAAACGGTTACACCGACTTTGCCCGGTTCGTCGAGCAGGCTGCCGCCGCACAGGCCCTCGCCTGGCGCGGCATGGAGCGTGTCGCCGACCTCCAGCTGGAGGCCATGGAAGGACACGCACGCGCGGCCAGCGGGTTGATCGCCGACGTCCTGACGGCGAGCGACGCAGATGCCATGCAAGCACTCGTGCGCCGGGGTGGAGAACTCCAGCGCGAAGGCGTGCAGCGCGCCGCTTCCGCCGTGGGCGGCATCCTCGACGTAGCAGTGCAGACAGCCACGTCGCTCGGCGCACTGGCAGGTCAGCCCGACCGGGCCTGATCGCCAGCGCCGCCTCGCCAACGACGCGACACCGGGTCGCGCCGGCGGGTGGTTATGGCCTTTCGCAGCTTGTCCCGTCGTTTACGGCGCTGGTATACTTTTCCAGATTAAACCGTGGCCCGTTGAACCATCTGGTGCCGCCTTCGAGCGAAACCACGGGAGCCTCGCGTTGCTCAACAGTCTTGCCGCCGGTCGTCACCTCGCCATGCGCATCGTCTTCGCGCAGCTGGTGGTGGCCGTCGTCGCGGGACTCGCTTTTTCCCTGCAGGGTCGTCCAGCCGCGCTGGCCGCCTTCGGGGGCGCCCTGATCGTCGCCATCGCCACCGCGCTGCTTGCCGCGCGAGCGTTCGGCGCGCTGGGTGGGGCGGGAGCAACGTTCATGCGGTTCCTCGTGGGCATGATCCTTCGCTGGATCGTCCTCATCGGTGGACTGGCTCTCATCCTGGTTCAGTGGAAGCTGCCACCCTTGCCCGCGTTGGTGGGACTGGTGGCCGGCTACGCGGTCAACGTATTTGCATTCAGATTCAAGGGTTGAGGCATGGCGAGCGAACCGCAGGGCGGTCTGACCGAATACATCCAGCACCACCTGAACCACATGACGGTGAATTTCAGCGCCGACCATTTCTGGTTCTGGAACCTCCGTGCGGACTCGATCCTCGTGTCGTTCGGCCTGGGCGCGGCGTTCTGCCTGTGGTTCTGGCTGTTCGCGCGCAAGGCCACGTCGGGCGTGCCCTCCAAGGGCCAGGCTCTCGTGGAGCTGGCCATCGAGTTCGTCGACACGCAGGTGAAGGACACCTTCCACGGCGATCGCCGCACAGTCACGCCGCTGGCGCTGTCCATCTTCATGTGGGTGTTCCTCATGAACGCGATGGACCTGCTGCCGGTCGACCTGGCCGGCTGGCTCGTGCACACCTTCGCGGGTGACGAAGTCGCCCATCACACGTACTTTCGCATGGTGCCCACCGCCGACATCAACACCACCGTAGGCCTCTCGGTCGCCGTGCTGTTCATCGTCATCGGCCATGGCATCAAGGCCAAGGGCGGTTTCGGCTTCGGCAAGGAACTGCTCACGGCACCGTTCCATGCAAGCAACCCGATCGCCAAGCTGGTCCTGGTGATCCCGAACTTCCTTCTCAACGTCGTCGAAACCCTGTCGAAGCCCGTGTCGCTCGCCATGCGACTCTTCGGCAACATGTACGGCGGCGAACTGGTGTTCATGCTGATTGCCGGTCTGATGGTGAGCTGGATCAGCTTCGTGCCTGGCGTCGTGTTCAACACGGCGTGGGCGATCTTCCACATCCTGATCATCGCCCTCCAGGCGTTCATCTTCATGATGCTCACGATCGTCTACATCGCCACCGCGCGGGAACACCACTAACTCACCGCACCGACGTTAGAACCTTCGGCTCCATCCTTTTCGTTTCCAACCTTTCGCTATTCGTTATCCCAGGAGAACACCATGGAACTCGCCTCGCTCCTCGCCCACGTCCAGGGCATGACCGCCATCGCCATCGGCGTGATCATCGGCCTCGGCGCGCTCGGCGCCTGTCTCGGTATCGCCGTCATGGGCTCGAAGTTCCTCGAGTCGGCCGCCCGTCAGCCTGAGCTGGTCCCGCTGCTCCAGGGCCGCATGTTCCTGCTCGCCGGCCTGATCGACGCGGCGTTCATCATCGGCCTCGCCGTGGCCCTGCTGTTCGCGTTCTCGAACCCGCTGGTGGGCGTCGTCCGCGCCGCCGTCGCCGGCTAAGCAGCCGTTCGTCCTGTCGCCGTGACCTCTTCGGTCACGGCGATCGTCAGTACCCCAGCGTTCGGAGTCTTTCGGAGAGATCATGGAAATCAACATGACCTTCCTGGGCCAGATGATCTCTTTTGCGATCCTGGTCTGGTTCACCACCAAGTTCATCTGGCCCCAGCTCAATGGTGCCATCGAAGAGCGCCAGAAGAAGGTGGCCGAGGGTCTGGCTGCCGCAGAGCGTGCGCGCGCCGAACTCAAGGATGCCGACGCCAAGGTCGCCACCGAGATCAAGCAGGCCCGCCTGCAGGCGACCGAGATCATCGACAAGGCACAGCAGCAGGCCAACCAGCTGCTCGACAAGGCCCGCGTCGAAGCCACCAGCGAGATCAACCGTCTGAAGGCGCAGGCCCAGGACGAGATCGCGTCGATGGCCCAGCGGGCCCGCGAACAGTTGCGCGAGCAGGTCGGCGCACTGGCTGTGAAGGGTGCGGAAAAGATCGTCCAGCGTGAAATCGATCCGGCGGCCCACAAGGCGCTGCTCGACCAGCTCGCTGCCGAGATCTGACCATGGCCCAGGCGCTCACACTCGCCCGTCCTTACGCACGCGCCGCCTTCGAAGTGGCGCATGCGTCGGGCGCGCTCGCCGACTGGTCGGCGGCCCTCGGCTTCGCCGCCGCGGTCGCGGCCGATCCCCAGGTTGCGGGGCTCGGCAACGACCCGCGCGTGCTGCCGGCGCAGCTCGTCGCCCTCCATCTTCCGCAAGGCATGGCCGCCGATGCGCCGTTCGCCCGTTTCCTCGAGGAACTGGCCGAGAACGGCCGCATGCACCTGCTGCCGGAAATCGCCGCGCTCTACGACCAGTACAAGCTGGAGTCGGAGTCGACCCTGAAGGTCAAGGTCACGAGCGCGCTGGATCTCGACGCGGCGCAGACCGAACAGCTGCGCGCCTCGCTGAAGCGCCGCTTCAAGCGCGAGATCGAACTGGATACGCACGTCGATCCGGCGTTGCTCGGCGGTGTCGTCATCGACACGGGCGAGCAGGTCATCGACGGTTCCGCGCGCGGCCGCCTGCAGCGGCTGGCCAGCGCGCTGACGCACTGATTTCATATAGGAACCGACCATGTCCAGCACCACTCTGAACCCGTCCGAGATCAGCGAACTGATCAAGACCCGCATCGAGCAGTTCAAGCTCGGCGCCGAGGCACGTAACGAAGGCACGATCATCAGCGTGTCCGACGGCATCGTGCGCATCCACGGCCTAGCCGACGTGATGCAGGGCGAAATGATCGAGCTGCCGAACAACACGTTCGCCCTCGCGCTGAACCTCGAGCGCGACTCGGTCGGCGCCGTGGTGCTGGGCGAGTACCAGCACCTGCGCGAAGGCGATGCCGCCAAGACCACCGGCCGCATCCTCGAAGTGCCGGTCGGCCCGGGCCTGCTCGGCCGCGTCGTCGACGCGCTGGGTAATCCCATCGACGGCAAGGGTCCCATCGACGCCGCCGGCACCAGCCCGGTCGAGAAAGTCGCCCCGGGCGTCATCTGGCGCCAGTCGGTCGACCAGCCGATGCAGACGGGCTACAAGTCCATCGACTCGATGATCCCGATCGGCCGCGGCCAGCGCGAGCTGATCATCGGCGACCGCCAGACCGGCAAGACCGCGGTGGCGATCGACGCCATCATCAACCAGAAGAACTCCGGCATCCGCTGCATCTACGTGGCCATCGGCCAGAAGCGCAGCTCGATCGCCAACGTCGTGCGCAAGCTCGAAGAGAACGGCGCGCTGGCCAACACCATCGTCGTCGTGGCCTCGGCGTCCGAAGCGGCCGCGCTGCAGTACGTGGCGCCGTACTCCGGTTGCGCCATGGGCGAGTACTTCCGCGACCGTGGCGAAGACGCGCTCATCGTCTATGACGACCTGTCGAAGCAGGCCGTGGCCTACCGCCAGATCTCGCTGCTGCTCAAGCGTCCTCCGGGCCGCGAAGCCTATCCGGGCGACGTCTTCTACCTGCACTCGCGCCTGCTCGAGCGCGCCTCGCGCGTCAGCGCCGAGTACGTCGAGAAGATGACCAACGGCGAAGTGAAGGGCAAGACCGGTTCGCTCACCGCGCTGCCGATCATCGAAACGCAGGCCGGCGACGTGTCAGCGTTCGTGCCGACCAACGTCATCTCGATCACCGACGGCCAGATCTTCCTCGAGACCGATCTGTTCAACGCCGGCATCCGTCCGCCCGTGAACGCCGGTATCTCGGTGTCGCGCGTCGGTGGTGCCGCCCAGACGAAGATCGTGAAGAAGCTCTCCGGCGGCGTGAAGCTGGCCCTCGCGCAGTACCGCGAGCTGGCCGCGTTCGCGCAGTTCGCTTCCGACCTCGACGCCGCCACGCGCGCGCAGCTCGACCGCGGCCAGCGCGTCACCGAGCTGATGAAGCAGGCGCAGTACTCGCCGCTGTCCATCGCCGAGCTCGGCGTGTCGATCTACGCGGCCGAGAAGGGCTACCTCGACGACCTGCCGGTCAACAAGGTGCTGCCGTTCGAGAAGGGCCTGCATGCCTTCATGCGCCAGAACCACGGCGAACTGATGGCGAAGATCGACGAAACCGGCGACTGGGACAAGGACATCGAGGCGACCTTCAAGGCCGCCGCCGACGAGTTCAAGAAGACCGGCAGCTGGTAACAAGCGAAACGCGCGGGGCGCTGGCGGCAACGCCCGCCCCGCGAGCTGGCGACACCCTTTCAAGACGAGTAAGCCATGGCAAGCGGCCGCGAAATCAAAACCAAGATCAAGAGCACGCAGAACATGCGCAAGGTGACGCGCGCGCTCGAAATGGTCTCGGCGTCGAAGATCCGCAAGGCGCAGGACCTGATGAAGGCCTCGCGCCCCTACGCGCGCCTGATGCGCAAGGTCATCGCGCACGTCGCCCAGGCCAGCACCGACTTCACCCACCCGTTCCTCACCGAGCGTGGCAACGTCGCGCGGGTCGGCTTCGTCGTGGTGTCGACCGACCGCGGCCTGGCGGGTGGCCTCAACTCCAACCTGTTCCGCCGCACGCTCACGTCCATCCGCGAGTGGCAGGGCAAGGGCGCCGAGATCGACGTCGTCGCCGTGGGCCAGAAGGCCGTGCAGTTCTTCCGCCGCATCAAGGGCGTGAACCTCATCGGTTCGGCCACGCACCTCGGCGAGAAGCCGAAGCTCGAAGACCTCATCGGCGTCATCAAGGTCGTGCTGGACGCCTACTCGGAAAACCGTCTCGACCGCGTCCTCCTGGTCTACAACGACTTCGTGAACACCATCGTGCAGAAGCCGCGCGTCGAAGCGCTGCTGCCGCTCTCGGTGGTCGCCACGGAACTGGAAAACGCGGAAGGCGCGGCATCCGAGGGCGTGAAGGTCGAACAGGCCCACGACTGGGACTACATCTACGAACCCGACGCGCGCACGGTGCTCGAGCACCTGATGACGCGCTACATCGAGTCCGTGGTGTACCAGGCGGCACTCGAGAACCTCGCCAGCGAACACGCGGCGCGCATGGTCGCCATGAAGGCCGCGTCGGACAACGCCAGCAAGGTCATCGACGAACTGACGCTCGTCTACAACAAGGCGCGCCAGGCGGCGATCACGCAGGAAATCTCGGAAATCGTCGCCGGCGCCGCGGCGGTCTAACGAAAAGCGATGGCGACGCGTAAGCGGCGCCGCTACAGAACCTAAAGAAGATTCATCCGGAGCATTCCATGAGCCAGGGTAAAGTTGTTCAGATCATCGGCGCGGTCGTCGACGTCGAATTCCCGCGCGACCAGGTACCGCAGGTCTACGACGCACTGAAGATCGACGGCACCGAGATCACCCTCGAAGTGCAGCAGCAGCTCGGCGACGGCATCGTCCGCGCCATCGCCCTCGGTTCCACCGACGGCCTGCGTCGCAACCTGATCGCCCGCAACACCGGCGAAGGCATCAAGGTGCCGGTCGGCAAGGCCACGCTCGGCCGCATCATGGACGTCCTCGGCAATCCGATCGACGAAGCCGGTCCGATCGGCGAGCAGGAAAAGTGGGTCATCCACCGCGAAGCCCCGTCGTACGACGACCAGGCCGCCGCGAGCGAACTGCTGGAAACCGGCATCAAGGTCATCGACCTGATGTGCCCGTTCGCGAAGGGCGGCAAGGTCGGCCTGTTCGGCGGCGCCGGCGTGGGCAAGACCGTGAACATGATGGAGCTCATCAACAACATCGCGAAGGCGCACTCGGGTCTGTCCGTGTTCGCCGGCGTGGGCGAGCGTACCCGCGAGGGCAACGACTTCTACCACGAGATGAAGGACTCCAACGTTCTCGACAAGGTCGCGATGGTCTACGGCCAGATGAACGAGCCGCCGGGCAACCGTCTGCGCGTGGCGCTCACCGGCCTCACCATGGCCGAGTACTTCCGCGACGAGAAGGACGAGTCCGGTCGCGGCAAGGACGTGCTGCTCTTCGTCGACAACATCTACCGCTACACGCTGGCCGGTACCGAAGTGTCGGCACTGCTGGGCCGCATGCCGTCGGCCGTGGGCTACCAGCCCACGCTCGCCGAGGAAATGGGCGTGCTGCAGGAACGCATCACCTCGACCAAGACCGGTTCGATCACGTCCATCCAGGCCGTGTACGTGCCCGCGGACGACCTTACCGACCCGTCGCCGGCGACCACCTTCGCCCATCTCGACGCCACGGTGACCCTGAGCCGCAGCATCGCCTCGCTGGGTATCTACCCGGCCGTCGATCCGCTGGACTCCACCAGCCGCCAGCTCGACCCGGGCGTGATCGGCCAGGAGCACTACGACGTGGCCCGCCGCGTGCAGGGCACGCTGCAGCGCTACAAGGAACTGAAGGACATCATCGCCATCCTCGGCATGGACGAGCTGTCGCAGGAAGACAAGGAAGCTGTGTCGCGCGCCCGCAAGATCGAGCGCTTCTTCTCGCAGCCGTTCCACGTGGCCGAAGTGTTCACCGGTTCGCCGGGCAAGTACGTGCCGCTGAAGGAAACGATCCGCGGCTTCAAGATGATCGTGGACGGCGACGTGGACTACCTGCCGGAGCAGGCCTTCTACATGGTCGGCGGCATCGACGAAGCCATCAAGAAGGGCGAGGAGATGGGTGCGAAGAAGGCCGCTTAAGCCTTCTTTCCCCACTCCCTGACCAACGGAAGACCAGCCCATGACCCATACCATCCGCGTCGACATCGTCAGCGCCGAAGCCGAGATCTATTCCGGCGAAGCCACGCTCGTGGTCGCCACCGGTGAGCTTGGCGAGCTGGGCATCGCGCCGCGTCACGCCCCGCTGATCACCCGCCTGAAGCCCGGCCACGTCGACGTGGTCGCGGCCAACGGCGACCGCCAGCAGTTCTACGTTTCCGGCGGCATCCTCGAGGTGCAGCCGCAGGTGGTCACGATCCTCGCCGACACGGCGGCGCGCGCGTCCGACCTCGACGAAGCGGCCGCCCTGAAGGCGAAGGAAGAAGCGGAGGCCGCCCTGGCCAACCGCGGCCCCCAGATGGACGTATCGGAAGCCCAGGCGAAGCTGGCCGAAGCCCTCGCCCAGCTCCAGGCGCTGGAGCGCATGCGCAAGACGCTCAAGCACTGATAGCAGCAAACGAAGGGCCGGCGTTGTTCCAGTAACGGAACGACGCCGGCCTTTTTTTGTTCCCTGTGGGAGCCGGCTATGCCGGCGATCCCGCGTCAGCGGGCACTCTCGCGAGCACCTATCGCCGCTGAAGCGGCTCCCACAGAAGAACTACGTCGCCAGCCTATTGCCAGTCGCGCAACCACTGCGCGAGAGCACGCTCGTCGGCCGTCATGGGCTCCGCGTGGGATTCGCGTTCCAACATCGCCGCCAGCGTTTCCGGTATGTCCACCCGGTGGCCGATCAACGGTTCCACGATGGTTTCGAACTTGGCGGGATGCGCCGTGGCGGCGATGGTCCATGCGCGCGGGTCGCCGGCGAGGCGCAGCCGTTCGAATACGCGAATGCCGGTGGCGGTGTGTGGGCAGAACACCTCGCCGTCGCTCGCGGCATGGCGGTGGATGGTGGCGCGGATCTCGGCATCGTCTACGCTCTCGGCATGGCCGTGCCGGCGCGTGGCGTCGTCGTCGCCGAAGAGGTGGCGCAGGCGTTCGAAGTTGCTAGGGGCGCCAACGTCCATGGCGTTCGCGATGGTAGGCACGGCGTCGCGCGGGCGGTAAGGCATGCCAGCGAAGAATTCCGGCAAGGTGTCGTTGGCGTTGCACGCGAACACCACATCGCCGATGGGCAGGCCGATCTCGCGCGCCCACACGCAGGCGACGGCATTGCCAAGGTTGCCGGTGGGAACGATCGTGTGCATGCGCTCCGCGGCATGCAGCGATGCATGGCCGAAGTAGGCCATCTGTGGCAGCAGGCGACCGAGGCTGATGCTGTTCGCCGATGACATGGGTACGTCCGCCTGCAACGCTGCATCGCCCAACGCGCCTTTCACCAGTCGCTGGCAATCGTCGAAGCTGCCCGCCACGCGCAGTGCGCGCACGTTCTCGCCGAAGCTGCCGAGTTGGTGGGCCTGTCGCGGCGACACGCGCTGGTCGGGATAGAGGATGGCCACGCGCATGCCTGGCACACCGTCGAAGGCCGCACCCACGGAAGCGCCGGTATCGCCCGAGGTGGCGACGAGGATCGTCAGCGGTCGGTCGGTATCCTTGCGAAGCCTGCGAAGGCATGCCGCGAGGAAGCGTGCGCCGAAATCCTTGAACGCGGCCGTCGGTCCGTGGAATAGCTCAAGCAAGTGCGCGCCATCGATGCGCAGTTCGCGGCGAGGGGCGGGAAACGCGAACGCTTCCGCGCAGATGGCCGGCAGTTCCTCGGCCAGCGGATCGCCTGCGAAGAACGGCTCGAGCATGCGCACCGCGGTGCCTGCGAGGTAGCCGGCGAGCGGCGGCTTCTCCACGCGCGGCATGTGTTCCGGAACATACAGGCCACCATCCGGCGCGAGGCCGGCGGCGATCGCATCGGAAAGGCCGACGGGCGCGGCACCGCCGCGCGTACTGACGTAGCGCATGCTCACAGGACCCGCGCCGCCGGGCCGTCGATGGGCGCCACCAACGCATCGCTGTCGTAACCGGCGGCCGCGAACGCCTGGCGCATGTCGTGCGCCGCCGCGTCGGCGGAAGCGCGGTCCTCGAACCAGCCGAATACGCTGGGGCCCGCACCGGAGATGCTTGCACCGAACGCGCCGTGGTCGAGGGCCGCCTGTTTCACGGTGGCGAAGCCGGGAATCAGCGGCGCCCTCCGCGGTTCTACCAATACGTCGGACAGGCCCTCGCGTACCAGCGCCGCGTTACCGGTGTAGCAACCGGCCAGCACGAGGGCGAGGTTCGTGCTCTGTGCCACGAATTCGTCCAGCGCGTAATGGCCCGCCAGCGCGGCACGGGCCCGGCGCGTTTCCAGCACCACGTGTGGATGCACCAGCGCGCAGTGCCAATCGGGCGGAACGGGAATGCGGACGAGGCGCGAATGCGTGGCGAGCACCAGGCCACCCAGCAACATCGGCCCGATGTTGTCGCCATGACGGCTGCCGCTGGCGACGACTTCGCCGTCCAGCGCGAACGGGTACAACGCCTCGCGCGACAGCGGTTCGTCCAGCAGCGCATTCGCTGCGACGACCGCGGCCACGACGGATGCCGCGGAACCGCCCATGCCCGAGCCGAGCGCGATGCCCTTGTGCAGTGTGAGTTCGAATCCGAAGGGCAGGTCGAGCCCATGCAGCATCGAGAGCAGGGCCGCGCCCGCGGTATTGTCCGGTGCATCGTGCGGCAGGTCGGTCACGACGCCGTGGATGGCGGCGATGCGAACGTCACGCTCGGGAATGCGCCGCACTTCCGCGCGATCGCCCGCGCCGGCCACAGTATGGCCAAGGATGTCGAAACCGATGCCGACATTGCCGACACTGGCGTAGGCCTCGGCGACGGCGACATCCGCACGGGCCAGAGGCGAGGATTGTTCTTTCAGCATGCGCACCGTTTTACTCCCATCGCGCCCGCCACGCGCAGCAGGTCCGCGAAGACCGCTGCCGCCGTGACTTCGGGGCCTGCTCCCGGGCCCTGGACGACCAGCGCATTGTCGCAGTATCGGCGGGTGGCGAAACGGACCACGTTGTCGGTGAGGCGGGCATGGGCGAAGGCATGGCCGGGATCGACCACCTCCACGCCCACCGACGCATGCCGTCCGTCGAGCCGGGCGACATGGCGAAGGACGCCGCCGGCGCGGCGCGCCTCGTCGAGCAGGCCGGACACCGGTGCGTCGAGTGCCTCGAGGTTCTCCATGAAGGTGTCCCTGTCGCAGGCATCCAGTTCCGCCGGAACGAGTCCACGCACCGCCACATCTTCGAGCGATAACGGCACACCTGCTTCGCGCGCCAGGATCACCAGCTTTCGCGCCACGTCCACGCCCGACAAGTCGTCTCGCGGGTCGGGTTCTGTATAGCCGAGTGCATGCGCTTGCCGGACCAGCGCCGAGAAGGGCAGGGAACCGTCGAAGCGGTTGAACAGCCAGGCCAGCGTGCCGGACAGCATGCCCTCGACACCCGTGAGTTCGTCGCCCGTGTCGAGCAGGTCGCGCAGCGTATTCATCACAGGCAGGCCGGCGCCGACGGTGCCCTCGTAATGCAAGCGCGCGCCACTCGCACCCGCGGCTGCGCCAATCCGGCGCCAGCGCTCGAGCGGTCCGCTCACCGCCCGCTTGTTGGGCGTGACGACATGGATGCCCGCGGCGAGCCAGCCCGCGTAACGATCCGCCACCAGGTCGCTGGCGCTGCAATCGGCCAACACGGCGGGCTCGCAGCCGTCACCCGCCACATACGCGGCGAACTGGTCCAGTTCCGCTGGCCGCCAGGTCTGCGCGCCATGGGTGCGGCCGTTGAGCGCTTCGTCGTCGCAGTCGAACCACATGTGGCGGGTGTCGCTGACCGCGCGCAGCCGAAGGTCGAGCCGACAGTCCAGCAACAGGCGCGGCGCGGCGAGCCGGAGCTGGGCGAGCAGCGCGCTGCCGACCTTGCCAGGCCCGAGGACGCCGACGTGGACGACGAGCGGTGCCGACGGCATGCGGGCAGGGGCGGCAGGCCGCGAAGCGTGGAGTGGTGCGATGGCGATGGACACGGTGGAAACCTCCTGGTGGGAGGCCCGTCACGTCGCGTCAGGGGGGAGCGGATGAAGCTTCGGCACCGGTCCCGTCCTGCGGGAGGTCGGGGCCGGCAGCGACAAAGGGACTAAGCGCGCGCGAACTCCGATCCTCCGACCAGGGTAGTGGTCGTGGTAGTCGTAGTCGCGGTGGTGGACACGGACGCGAGCGCGCCGGCCGGGAAGGCCGGGATGGAACGCAGCGCTGGCGAATGGGAATGCATGGGCTGACGTTATGCCCCGGCGAGGGGCGGTGTCAACGGCAGGCCCATAGGCCAGACGGCCGAACCACTCCCATTCGCCCGCATGGATCAGTGCTTCGACAGGTCGATGGCGTAGACCGCCGTGCCGTCGCCATTGTCGCGCAGTTGCCGGATGGGCAGCCCTAGCGAAGTCGCGGTGTCCGCCTTGCCGGCCGCCGAGGTGAACGTGACCGGACCCCTCGTGCGCACGGGAGCGAAGCGCCAGGAGCGCTTCTCCACGTCCTTGCCCGTGATCGTCTTCTTGGCCTCGACCCAGCGGATCACCACCTCGCGATTGCCGTCCGGGGCGCTGAGCACGATGTTGTCGCCGCTCATGCCGGGGAATTCGCCGCCGCCGCTGGCGCGGTAGTTGTTGGTCACCACGACGAACGGCTGCGAGGGCTTCACCGCCTTGCCCTCGTAGCGCAGGTTGCCGATGCGCTCGCCTTCCGGCTTCGACACGTCGATGGTGTAGGTGACGCCGCCCTGCATCTGGTCGAAGTTGTAACCCGGCAACTTGCCGATGAGTTCCTGCTCGCCGTCCTTCGCCGGATCGATGCGATTGAAGCGGGTGGCGGCTTTTTCGAGCCATGCCTTCACTCCCGCACCATCGGTCTTCACCGCCGCGAGGGTGTTGGGATAGAAATAGAGATCCGCGGCATTGCGGATCGTCATGGGGCCGACAGGCACGTCGGTGAAGTCCTCGGGCCCGCCGAAGCCGGCGCGAAAGGCGGAAGCGGACGACAGGATGGGCACGTCCTTGAGGTCCGGGCGCGAGCGCGCCAGTTCTTCGCGTGCGTAGTCGATCTGCGCGGCATTCACCACGGCTAGTGCGGACATGTTGCCCTCGTCGGCGAAATAGCTGGTGAGGGCATGATCGGTGGCGCCGATGGGCGTGTTCACGTACGCCATCGCTGCTTCGTGCGCATCCTTCACGATCGGCGCGATGGACGGATCCGACGCAACGCACTCGTTCTTCTTGGGACAGATCGGGCGCACCTGACTGTGGCTCTTGTCCTTCTGCACCACCCAGCGCCCATCTTCGCGATGCAGTGTCATCTGGATGACGCCAAGATCCTTGCCGAAGAAACCGCCCATCACCGCGGGTACACCGCGCACGATGCCGCGCTTCGCATCCACGTCCTTCATGCCCGCATAGCGCGGCCCCGGGAATTCGGTGTGCGAGTGGCCCAGCAGCAGTGCGTCGACGCCCGGCACACCCGCGAGGTACCAGCCGCCGTTTTCCATCTGCGGCGTATACGGCGCGGTGTTGAGACCACCGTGGAGGATGGCGACGACGATGTCAGGCTTCTGCGCGAGCACCTCCGGCATGTAACGGTTGGCTGCTTCAACCACGCCGTCGACGGTGACCTTGCCGGCGAGGTTGCGCTTGTCCCAGTCGAGGATGGGCGGCGGCGTGAAGCCGATGATGCCGATCTTCAGCGTGGTGGACACCGGCTTCCCGTCGCTGCCCATGGCGGTGACCTTCTTCGTCACGATCGTCCACGGCTTGAAGATGGGCTTGCCGTCGCGCGCGCTGTATACGTTCGACAGGACGAGCGGAAACTTCGGTCCCGCGCACTCACGTGGGCTGACACCGTCGACGTTCATCGCGGTATTCGTGACCTGGGCGAGGAACGGCAGGCCATAGTTGAACTCGTGGTTGCCCGCGGTGCCGCCGTCATAACCGACCGCATCCATCGCCTTGTAGATCGCCAGCTCCGAATCGCAGCCGAGCGGCTTCACCAAGGCCTGGTAATCCGCGAGCACGGTACCCTGTATGGTGTCGCCGCTGTCGAACAGCACGGTATTCGGAAACTCGCTGCGGGCCTGGCGGATCAGCGTGGCCACGCGTTCATAGCCGAGCGTGGGGTCGTCTTTCTGCTTGTAATAGTCGTACGACAGGATGTTCGAATGAACGTCGGTGGTTTCCAGGATGGCAAGATCGAGCGTGGCGCCGTCCCGCACAGCAGCGGACGGGGCGGGCTTTTCGGCGGAAGCGCCGGCACAGCCGGCGAGCAGGGCGGCCGAAAGCGTGGCCAGGGCGAAGGGCTTGAACATCGTGGCGTCCGGAGGAAACAGGGGTCGGAGCGGAAAACTAGCAGAAACGCCATGACGTTACCTACCGCGTATGAACGGTCAGGTCCCACCTCTCGTCATGTGCGACCCAACCGTCAGAAAAAGCGCTTGTCGAACCAAAAGCTCTCAACGCTCGTCTCCGCGAGGTAACGCGAGGCATGCGGGTGCGATGGATTGATGAGGTAGTTCGTCGAGTGGTTGATGACTGCCGATGGGACGGGGAGAACCAGGCTGGCCTGATCCCTCAACCACCGGTCTCCGATCCTGCGCGTGGTCACATCGTTCGCTTGCCATCCTGCTGGCACGTCGACCCGAGGCGCGATAGCCGCTGCCGGATCTACGTCGATGGCTATGAGCTTGAGCACGACGGGAATCGTGTCCAGGGCCAGCTTCATGTGGACCATGGTCTCAACCATGGCCAGGGCTGGGTGCTCGGCCGTGTAGATGATCGCGTTCCCTTTCGAATGCCAGCGTCCGTCGTCGTATCGCCCCCCGATTCCCGTAAGCCCAGGGTGTGCTGAAATCCGCCATAAGCGCATCAATAGATTCCGTTGGCTGTCTTCCGAATCCGGCTTTCGAGGATCCTCGCGCCAACGTCCTTCACAGCCAACTCCATAGGCGATATGGGCGGTTCGTTCTCCACGAACACCGCCGGCGTCGTGAACCACTGGAGCGCCTGCGCCTCGTCCTGGTACAGCTGCTCGGCCTCCAGGAACACGCGGATCACGCGGAAGATCCGCTCGGACTCTGCCTCGTTGAACTTAGTGTTCCGCGCCAGGCGGCGGTGCACGGTGCTCTCGGCCCCCACCAGATCGATAGGGAATTTCAGAAGCTTCGCCACGCGCCGATACGTGGCCGCCGGAATACCATCGTTCACGGCCCGGAGGGCGTCTGCCTCGTTCGTGATCGGCAGGCCCATGAGCCGCCCCATGCGGGCGTACAGGGTGTCACCCGTCTCCAACATCGCGCTCATAAGACCCTCCGTTTTCATTTGAGGGTATTTTACTCTCAAATGATGACTTTTGTCCACGGGCGGGGCTAGCCCTGCCCGTAGGCGACCCACTGGTCGCATGGCAACGCAAAGCCGATGGCGTAGGCGTGCAGGCCGATGGGTAGTGCCATGCCATCGGAACGAATCCGGGCGAGGGCCAGCACCACACCGACAGCAAAAACGGTTATGTGGGTCATCAGGTATTGGTAGCCGTGGTGCTCGAAGGCGAATGCCGTGCCGTAGGAAATGAGATAGATGGCCGAGATCGCGACGACCCATTCGAAGGGGTGCCCGCGGACCGTTGCGATCCGGTGATGAAAAGGGTGCGAATGATAGTCGGAGCCGTATGTGCGTCCTATAGAAGCAATCTGAAAAGAAGGGTCGGTAACGGAATGCGCAATCTGACTCACGCAATTGGTTACCATCGCGCCACGGCATGTGGCATGTCTCCAAATCTCATGACAAGGTTGGATGATTTGAGGTAGGCGTGCTTTCCTCCTGTTCGCTCATGGCATTGAGGAAATGATTCTGTCGCGCCTTCACCTCGGTTCGTTGATTGCTGTTCTAGCCCTTGGAGCGCTTCCGATGTCCCCGCTCGCCGCCCCCGCCGGGCCCATCGCTGCAAAGGTCCTCGTCATCGGCCATCGCGGGGCCAGTGCTTTGCGCCCGGAGCACACGCTGGCTTCCTATGCCGTGGCGATACAGGACGGCGCGGACTTCGTCGAGCCCGACCTCGTGTCGACGAAGGACGGGGTGCTCGTGGTGCGCCACGAGAACGAGATCGGCGGCACGACCGATGTCGCCGCGCATCCGGAATTCGCCGCGCGGCGCACGACGAAGACCATCGACGGTGTCACCGTCAATGGCTGGTTCACCGAGGACTTCACCCTGGCGGAACTCAAGACGCTGCGCGCGCGCGAGCGGCTCGGCGATGTGCGCAAGGCCAGCGCGCATTACGACGGCCAGTTCGCGGTGCCCACCTTCGAGGAGATGATCGAGTTCGTGGCGGCCGAGGCTTCCGCGCGCGGTCGCGTCGTCGGCATCATTCCGGAGATCAAGCATTCCACGTATTTCCGGTCGATCGGCCTGCCGATGGAAGACAAGGTGCTGGCGGCGCTCGCCGCGCATGCCTATACGCGCACCGCGCCGGTGGAGATCCAGTCGTTCGAGGTCGGCAACCTGAAATACCTGCGCGCGAAGCTCGGGAAGCACCCCTCTAACGTGCGCCTTCTGCAACTCATGGAAGAGGCTGGCGAACGGCCAGCGGACACGCCGGGCACCACGTACGGACAGATGATGACGCCCAGTGGTCTCGCGGAGGTTGCCCGATATGCGGACGCGATCGGGCCGTCCGTGCGCAGCATCATTCCGCTGGGCGCGAACGGCCGGCTGGCAACGCCCGCGTCGCTGGTGCGCGACGCGCACGCGGCCGGTCTCGAAGTGCATCCGTATACCTTCCGCCCCGAAAATCGCTTCCTCGCTCAGGATTTCCGCAACGACGCGGGGGAGGACGCGCGCAACGAGCGCGGCTCGCTGGCCGAGATCCGGCGCTACCTGGCGACCGGCATCGATGCCTTCTTCACCGACGACCCGGCACTGGGGCGCAAGGCGGTGGACACACCCTGAGGCCCCGGCCCCGGCCATTTCGGACGGTTCCCTGACGACACCCCGAGGCTGCCCCGCTATGATCCCCCGTCAGCCAGCCCCAGGGGTCACCCGATGTCGTTAGCGAAATTCCTCCGCCACAAGTCCGTCGAGCAGTTGCAGGCGGAGGTGGGCCAGCGCAAGGACTTCCGGCGGGTGCTGGGCCTGTGGCAGCTCACCGCGATCGGCATCGGCGGCATCATCGGCGTGGGCATCTTCGTATTGGCCGGCCAGCAGGCGGCGCTCAACGCCGGTCCCGCGGTGGCGCTCAGCTTCATCATCGCGGGTTTCGGCAGTGCCTGTGCCGCCCTGTGTTACGCCGAATTCGCGGGCCTTATCCCCGTCACCGGCAGCGCCTACACCTACGGCTATGCCGTGCTGGGCGAGGGCGCGGCATGGATCATCGGCTGGGACCTCCTGCTCGAATACGCGCTGGTGGTGGCGGTGGTGGCGATCGGCTGGTCGGGTTACGTGCAGGTGCTGCTCGCGACCGCCGGCGTGCACCTGCCGGAGTGGGCGCAGAAGAGCATGAGCGCCGACACCATGAAGTATTACTGGCAGCAGGGCCTGGGCTCCCTCGGCATGCATGCCGCGCATCCGGTCGCGGCGCCCACGGACGGCCACCGCTTCAATGTCATCGCCGCCGGCGTGTCCCTTCTCGTGGCCATCCTGCTTTCGGTGAAGACCGAATGGGGTGCACGCCTCAACACGGTGATCGTCGGCATCAAGGTGCTCGGCGTGGCGCTCGTGATCGGTGTCGGAGCCTTCTTCATCAATACGGCCAACTGGCATCCCTTCATTCCCGAGCGCATCTTCGACGACAAGGGCGTAGGCCATTTCGGTTGGCACGGCGTGCTGACCGGAGCGAGCGTGGTGTTCTTCGCCGTATTCGGCTACGACACGCTGACCACCGCCGCCGAGGAGGCGCGCGATCCGCAACGCGACCTGCCGCGCGCGGTGCTGTTGTCGCTTGCGGTGGCGATGGTGCTCTACATCGCCGTGTCGCTGGTGCTTACCGGCATCGTCCCCTATGCCAGCCTAGGCGGCGAAGCGTCGGTGTCCGACGCCTTCAACGCGATCGGCCTGCCCTGGATCAGCAACGTGATTGCCGTCGCGGCGGTGATCGGCGTGATCAGCGTGCTTTTCGCCTTCATGCTCGGCGCGGCACGCATCTGGTTCGCGCTGTCGCGCGACGGCCTCCTGCCGGCCTGGTTCGCCCGCGTGCACCCGCGCTACGGCACACCGGCGCGCCCGACGATGATCCTCGGCATCTTCACGGCTCTCGTAGCGGGGCTGCTGCCGATCGGCGAAGTGGCCGAACTGGTGAACATCGGCACGCTGAGCGCGTTCATCCTCATCTGCGCTTCGGTGCTGGTGTTGCGCGTGCGCAAACCCGGCCTGGAACGCAAGTTCCGCACGCCGGCCGTGTGGTTCGTGGCGCCGCTGGGCATCCTGTTCTCGCTGGCGCTGATTTGGGGCCTGCCGTGGATCACGTTCGAACGCTTCGCGATCTGGATGGCGATCGGCCTGATCGTCTACTTCGCCTACGGCGTGCGGCACAGCAAGCTCAACGGCGATCGCCGGGACTGAGAAAACGGAGGTGCGTGGCACCTCCGTCTCCACGTGTCAGAAGCGGTATTCGGCCCCGACGTTCACGGTCGTGGCACTCCATTTGCCGAGCTTCAGGCGTGCATCGGATGCATCGGCGGAAATCGATGTGTAGTGGGTGGCCTGAAGCGTGAGGTCGAACTGCTCGCTCAGCGCATAGCCGGCACCGAGGCCGACGTACCGGGTGACACCATGTAAGTGTGTCCAACTCAGCGAACGACGTTGGCTTGTGATGACTTCCGATGTGGCGCGCACGTTGACGTAAGCCAGCCCGAGGCGTCCGGTAAGCGAGACGCCGCTGCCCGTCGCCCATTTCACATTCGCACCCGTGAGCCACGCGTTGGCGCCGAGGCCTTTCTTGACGGTCGGCCTGTTCGCCGCGCCGCGCTTGAACTGCTCGCTGGCGCCAAGATGCGCGGCACCGGCTTCGAAGCCCAGGGCCGTGCTGTTGCCCATGGACCAGCGATAGCCGCCGAACAGATCGTAACCGAGCATGCGCTTTCCATCGAAATAGGTGCTCAGGCTCGTGTCATGGATGACCTGGCCGGCACCGAAATGCGCGAAGCCGCCGGCCGGGGAAGCGTCGGCGGCGACTGCCGCGAACGAGGTGAACGAGGCGGAGATGGCGACCGCGGTCGCGATGAATAGGTGTCGCATGACATGTCCTTGTGTCGAGTGATGCCCGCAGCATTGCGCGGCAGGCGAGTCTACGGGCACAGCGGAGCACCCGATGGGCATGGGCGGAAGCGAACGGCCATGTCCTACAGCCTTTGGAGGCATGCGCCTGGGCGAGGCGCCGTCTTGGGCGATAATGCCTCGCCGACACAGGGTCGGCAGGAACAGGTCAAGGAGACAGCAGTGGGGAAGTGGATCTATATCGGAGCAATCATGCTGGCCGTCGCTCCGGCGGCATTCGCGGCAGACAACGTGGTCGTACAGAAGCCGGCGGCCTTCAACGAAGATGCGGATATCCCGAAAGCCGTGCTCAACGAGTGCAAGCTTGAGAATGAGTTGCCGGATGCGGTGGCCGAGACGGCGAAGGCATCGGGCATCGCGGTCACCTTCGCCGACAAGGTGACCGGAAGCGAGACGGGCAAGACGTTGCAACTGGAGATCAGCGACGTCGTGGCCGACGGCAACGCCTTCATGGGCCATCACAAGGCGATGACCGTCAAGGGCAAGCTCTATGAGAACGGCGCCGTGATCGCCAGTTTCAGGGACCGTCGCACGTCCATGGGCGGCGCCTTCGGCGGCTTCAAGGGCAACTGCGCCGTGCTCGTGCGTACCGCGAAGGCCATCGGCGAGGACATCGGCCAGTGGCTGGCCGCGCCGAAGATGGACGCGAAGCTGGGCGACCTCGAGTGACACGTCGCTAGTCCCGTTCGACCGTGAGCCCTCAGGGCTCACGGTCGAACGCCGGGCGGCACATTGAATCCTCGCCCGGCGCGCCTTACTTTCGAACCTTTCCGATCCGAGGAAGGTGTGCCATGTCCGATCTCTCCGCTTTTCCGATCACCCGGCGCTGGCCCGCGGCCCATCCGGATCGCATTCAGCTCTATTCGTTGCCGACGCCGAACGGCGTGAAAGCATCGATCATGCTCGAGGAGCTTGGCCTTCCCTATGAAGTGCACCTCATCGACATCAACAAGAACGAAAGCAAACTGCCCGAATTCGAATCGCTGAATCCGAACGGCAAGATCCCTGCGATGATCGATCCCAACGGACCCGATGGAAAACCGCTGGGCCTGTTTGAATCCGGCGCCATCCTGCTTTATCTAGCCGAGAAAACCGGCAAGTTCCTCCCGAAGGACGCCGCGAAGCGTTGGGAAGCGATCCAGTGGCTGTTCTTCCAGATGGCCGGTATCGGCCCCATGTTCGGCCAAGTCGGCTTCTTCCATAAGTTCGCCGGCCGCGAATGGGAAGACAAGCGCCCGCTGGAACGCTATGTCGCCGAGTCCAAACGCCTGCTTGGTGTGCTGGACCGCCAGCTCGACGGTCGTACCTGGATCGTCGGCGACGAATACACCATTGCGGACATCGCCACGCTCGGCTGGGTCAACAACCTCGTCACGTTCTACGGCGCGCGCGAACTGGTGGGATTCGACGACTTCCCGAACGTCATCGGCTGGTTGGAACGCGGCATGTCGCGGCCCGGCGTGGAGCGCGGATTGAAGATTCCGTCGCGTTCCTGAGTTCGCATGAAGGATACGGGGAGCCGCTGCCGCGGCTCCCCGTATCAATCAATAAAAACGATATTCCGCGGTAAGGCCCAAAAGACCCACGTGGGCGGTGTGGCCCGGATCGCGAGGGCCGTCGGCCTTGAAGCTGTAGCGATCGTAGCTCAGCGTCAAACCGACGTTCTCATTGAAATCGTAGCCGAAGCCGACGCCACCATAGATGCGATTGCCGCTCCAGGAGTGGCGGTCGCGTGTCGTCGACCAGGGCAGATAGATCAACCCTCCCGTCTGTGTGAACTCACCCTTGGCACGGACGTGCGCCACGCCGGCGTGAGCCGTGACAGTGAGATCGTAGGGAAGGTCCCATTTACCATTGACGCCCATGAGGAACGCCGACGCCTTGGTCTTGTCGCGATAGTTGTATTGCAGGGACAAGCCACCGTCGTGGCCTTTCCATGTCGTGCTGCCGAGGTGAACGTAGCCGGCTTCCACGCCGAGGGCGAAGGGGCGGGCAACAACCCAGCGGTAGCCGCCCAGCACGCCAAAGCCCGTGCTATTGCCGTCTTCGCTCGAGTAGCTCGAGGCGTATCGATCCACGTTGAAATGCGATTTACCGCCGGTGATCGAAACGAAGGCTCCGGTCTGGGTCACGGAGGCCGAGTCGGCCAGAGCCGCGAACGAAGACAACAGTGCAGCGGCTGCGGCTGCTGTGAGTGCCAATCTTTTCATGAAGTGTCCTTGTATCCCTGGTTCCTGGAATGGCGCACGGCGCATGACGGTGACGCGCGGCCGGCGGCGATTATACGTTCCGGTTCCTCGCCCCCATCCAGGTTAAAGACGTACGGCATCGCACTTTATGAAGGCCGACGGCCCGCAAATTCTTGCGCCCCACCGTTCCGGCGCGAGTTCCCACCCGTGACCTCTGGCATAGGGCGCCCCGGACGGCGGCGATTAGCATCGAGTGCTTGCGCGGACCACAGGGGACCGTGCCGATCCGCTCGCAGGGATGGCAGGGCGACTTACCCGCTTCTCGGAGACCCTACCAGTGAAATCCACCCTTCTCGCTTCCGCGTTGCTGGCCGCCCTGGCCGGTGCCGGCGTTTCGGCCGCCCATGCCGACGAAGCTTCCATCGTCCCCCCGCCGAAGGATGTTGCCTTCAACGGCACCCTGAAGCTCACCGTCGATGCGACCGACACCGATCACCGCATCTTCCGCGTCAAGGAAACGATCCCGGCGCAGCCCGGCCAGTTGATCCTGCTCTTCCCCGAGTGGATCCCCGGCCACCACTCGCCCACCGGTCCGATCGACCAGTTCGCGGGCCTGGTGGTGCACGCGGGCGGCAAGCGCCTGGAGTGGACGCGCGACAAATACAACGTCTACGCCTTCAGCGTCGACGTGCCGGCCGGTGCGACCTCGGTCGACGTGGAATTCCAGACGCTGACGCCGCAGGATACGCGCCAGGGCCGGGTCGTGATGACGCCCGACATCGTCAACGTGCAGTGGAACCAGGTGTCGCTGTATCCAGCCGGCTACAACGCCGACCGCATCCCGGTGGATGCCTCGGTGAAGTTTCCCGCTGGGTTCCAGTACGGCAGCGCGCTCGAGCAGGCCAGCAAGGATGGCGACACGGTCACCTTCAAGACCATCGATTACGACAACCTCGTCGACTCGCCGGTGTTCGCGGGCCGCTATTTCAAGCGCGTGGACCTCGATCCGAACGGTCGTTCGCCGGTGCACCTGAACATCGTGGCGGACAGCGCGAAGGCGCTGGAGATCAAGCCTGAAGCGCTCGAGATCCATCGCAACCTCGTCAAGCAGATGGACAAGCTTTACGGCGCGCGCCATTACAACCACTACGACTTCCTCCTGGCGCTGACCGAAAAGCTCGGCGGCATCGGCCTCGAGCACCATCGTTCGTCCGAGAACAGCGCTTCGCCCAACTACTTCACCGAATGGGACAAGAGCTGGCTGGGCCGCGACCTGCTGGCCCACGAATACAATCACTCCTGGGACGGCAAGTACCGTCGCGGCGCCGACCTGGCCACGCCGAACTTCAACGTGCCGATGGGCGACAGCCTGCTGTGGGTGTATGAAGGCCAGACGCAGTTCTGGGGCAACGTCGTCGCCGCGCGTTCCGGTCTCGTCTCGCAGGACCAGGCGCGCGACCTGCTCGCCTTCGTCGCCGCGACATACGACAAGGGTCGCCCCGGCCTCTCCTGGCGCAACATCCAGGACACCACGAACGATCCGACTATCGCCGAGCGTCGTCCGCTGTCCTATCGCAACTACCAGATGAGCGAGGACTACTATTCGGGCGGCCAGATGGTGTGGCTCGACGTCGACACCAAGCTGCGCGAGCTCACCAAGAACAAGCGCTCGCTCGACGACTTCGCCAAGGCCTTCTTCGGCATGAAGGATGGCGACTGGAAGGTGAATCCGTATACGTTCGAGGAAGTGGCGTCCACGCTCAACGGCATCGCGCCGTATGACTGGGCCACCTACCTGCGCGAGCGCATCGACGGCCACAAGGGCGACCTGGAAGGCATCGAGCGTGGCGGTTGGAAGCTGGTGTACAACGACAAGCCGTCCGACGCCGTCAAGGCCGCGGAAGGCCGTCGCCACTACACCGATCTCACCTACTCGGCAGGTTTCGCCGTCTCGTCCAAGGGCACCATCTCCGACGTTCGCTGGGACGGTCCCGCATTCAACGCCGGCCTGTCGCCCGGCATGACCGTGGTCGCGGTGAACAACAAGGAGTTCGACGGCGACACGCTGAAGGACGCCGTCACGGCCGCGAAGACCGACAAGGCACCGATCGAACTGCTGGTGAAGAACTTCGACACCTACAAGACGATCAAGATCGACTACCACGAAGGCCTGAAGTACCCGCACCTCGAGCGCGACAAGAGCAAGCCCGACTGGCTGGGCGAGCTGTACAAGGCGAAGTAAGCAACACGAAGAGGGCGCCGCAAGGCGCCCTCTCTTTATGTGGGAGCCGCTTCAGCGGCGATAGGGCGCTCGCCCCGTAGTGGCCCACTACCGCGGGGATCGCCGCTGAAGCGGCTCCCACAACAGCTACTATCTCCCCATGACCCGGCAACCCATCCCTCCCGGCCTCGAACTCGACCGCGCCCATCGCCGCCGGCGCCAGTTCATGATCGTGTTCTGGCTGCTGGCGTTCGGGAGCGCGGCCGTCAGCAACATCCTCACGCTCCGCATCGACGCGGATCGATACGGCATCC
The DNA here is from genome assembly GCF_056755355.1 of Luteibacter sp. HAY1-4A. NCBI lineage: Bacteria > Pseudomonadati > Pseudomonadota > Gammaproteobacteria > Lysobacterales > Rhodanobacteraceae > Luteibacter > Luteibacter sp. HAY1-4A. The sequence continues at coordinate 45,059 of NZ_JBNDHZ010000001.1, read as the reverse complement.
ACGCCGACACCTGGCAGATCGTCACCAACGAATGCACCAGCATGGCGGTGTCGCTGCTGATGCTGCCGTTCCTGCTGCGCGCCTGCGACCGCTGGCCGTTGCATGCCGACACATGGCGACGCCGCCTGCCGTTCTACGTGCTCGGCAGCGTCGTCTGGTGCGCGCTGCATATCCTAGGCATGGATCTTTCGCGCCTTGCCATCTACACCCTCATGGGCGCCCGCTTCGACCCGGGATCGTTGTGGCTGCAAGCGGTCTACGAGTACCTGAAGGACGCGCGCACCTTCTTCATCGTGGTCGCCTTCTGGCACATGGTCGAATGGTTCGGCCGCCACGTGAAAGGCGAGGCCCGACTGCTCGACGCACCCGACGAAGGTCCACCGGTCGAACCCGTGGACCGGCCTGAGCGCTTCCTCGTCCGCAAGCTCGGCCGCGATTTCCTGGTGGCCACGGCGGACATCGAATGGGCACAGGCATCCGGCAACTACGTAAACCTGCGCGTGCGCGGCCGGGACTATCCGCTGCGCAGCACGCTGGCCGCGCTGGAGTCACGGCTCGATCCGGCGGTGTTCGTGCGCGCCCATCGCAGCTACCTGGTGCAACTGGCACAGGTGAGCGCCATCGAGCCGCTCGATGCGGGGGAGGCCCGCCTGCACATGGCCGACGGGACGGTGTTGCCGTGCAGCCGCCGCTACAGGGAAAGCCTGCGCGCCGCGGCGGCGGGCGCCGAACCGTCCCCGTCCCGGACCTGACAGCCGAGGCTAGGCCGGCGTGGGCATTCCCGCTACAATGCCGGTCCGCTGTTTACGCGCCCGTAGCTCAGCCGGATAGAGTAGTGGCTTCCGAAGCCATTGGTCGGGGGTTCGAATCCCTCCGGGCGCGCCATCCTTTCGCAGCGTGACCTCCGGTACACCCAGAAATAGCGTCTGATCGCTCAGATACCGGCCGGGCAGCCGAGTACCCAGGATGTCGGACATCGCGGCGCCGAACTGCGCATGGCGTACGAGTTCCGTTCTTCCCGTCGCAATGACTCGACGATGAGGACGCCCATGACGGGTGTGATGCCCATTCCTCGCTCGATGCCTTGGATTGTTACGAATCAATCCTACGCGGCTTTATTTATGACAAGCGGCGACTACTATGCGACGCAACTCACATTAGTCCTGTGCCGCAGTCGTGTCAGAAAATTCCTACAAAATTTTCAGCTGAAACTGACAGCGCCAATCTCGTAATCTCCCTAGCACTTACTCGTGGGGGATAGGGATATGTTCCATGTGCGTTCGATGCTGGCGGCGAGCAAGCGCGTTCTTCTTTGCATCATCCTTGCCTTGGCCTCCTTCGGCGCCCACGCCGATTGGGTGTATGGCCCGCCCTATAGTTACAACACGATATACGGCTCCGAGGGAGGATTTCTCTCGGTAGATGCGGCTGTCAATTCCCTGATATCCCACTATGAGGCCGCTTGCACGACCTCGCTATCCTGCGCGCCCCATTCCTTCTCGGCAGTGTATGGGACGACCGGTACCGCAGCTACAATTACTATCAGTTGGATTAACCCGGACGGATCTTCGAGTAGCGATCTATTCGCCTACATTTGGGCAACCGATGTCACCGGTTCTGGTTTTCAACCCAAGAATGCGGGTGGATGTCGCACTATGTGCACGGGCGGAAACGGCTCGCCCGTCGACTCGCTCGGCCCGCGTGGGAGCAGCCAGGAGGGTGGTACAAAGACTACGTCGACCGATGTCGGGACCTCCATGGAGGGAGACCCCATCAACGCCGCCAATGGTAACGCGTACCACCAGGATACCGATCTCCACACGTCGCCTTGGCTGACCTTCCGCCGATTCTACAACTCGTCCAGCTACGTGGTCGCCAGCACCTTGGGACCGAAATGGCGACATTCGTTCGATCGCACCATCAACCTCATGCCAAATAGCGGTCCGGATGCAGGACTTCTGTATGCCCGTCGTCCGGATGGCTCACTCGTCCGCTTCCGGAGTACAGGGGGCGCCTGGATTGCTGACACGGATGCGGCAGAGACGCTCACCGTCACCAAAGATCAGAACACCGGCATATCTACCGGCTACGTTCTCCGCGTGGCGGCCACGCGCGAAACGGAGACATACGATCTCAGTGGCCGTCTCTTATCCATCACGGATGATAATGGATGGGCCACAACGCTGGCGTACAGTGATGCGTCGACTGATCCGGCCGTCGCCCCCTCTTCGGGACTCCTTATCGCTGTTACCGATCCTCAAGGCCGTATTCTGAGCCTCCGATACGACTCGCAAGGGCGCTTGGCAAAAGTCACGGATCCGGCAAGTCAATCCGCTAGCTACACCTACGGCGATGCGGGAAATCTGGTCAAAGTGACTTACGCCGACAACTCGGTGCGTCAGTACCTCTATGCGGAGGCTGCATATTCGGCGTCTCCCACGACCTATCCATCCGAATTGACGGGCGTTATCGATGAGAAAGGCGTCAGATTTGAGACTACGACGTACAGCAGTACAAATCGTGCACTGACTTCGCAATTCGCTGGAGGTGCTGACAAGATCTCGCTCTCGTATGCCAACTATTACCAGAACGGTGGCATCCCAGCCTCAATGACCACTCCGTTGGGCTTGGTCGTTACGCTCGGTTTTGCCGACGATGGCGCTCAGATGTTGAAACCGAGCGGCGCGAATACGCAATGTGGCAACCAATGCAACCAGCGGTGGAAGTCGATCGTGTATGACCCGAACGGCTATCCCGCCAGTTATACGGACTTTCGCGGCGCGATTACGATCACCACTTACGATGCCAATGGCTTGCTGACTAAACAGGTGGATGCGTCGGGCACAGATGCGCAGCGCATGACCAGCACGACGTGGGATTCGTTGCATCGTCAGCCGTTGACGCGTGCCACTTCGAATGCCAAGGGTATTGTTGCAGCGAAGAACAGCTGGGCCTATAACGGGCGCGGCCAGGTGACCGCCGAATGCGCCATCGACCCGTCAGTGACGATTACCTACGTCTGTGGCAGCCAAGCCCATGCACCTCAAGGTATCCGCCAGACACGATACGTGTATTGCGATGCGGTGGACGCGACTCAGTGTCCCAAGGTCGGTTTACTGCTGACTGTCGACGGGCCTCGGACCGATCTCACAGATCTCACCCGCTATTCCTACTATCTGACGACCGACGAGAGTGGTTGCGCCACCGTCGGCGGCGTTTGCCACAGGGCAGGGGACGTTGCTCAGGTGACTGATGCCGCGGGGCACGTCACCGTGATGGTGGCCTATGACCGCCATGGCCGGCCTGTGCGCCGGAAGGATGCCAATGGCGTCGTCACCGACGTGACGTATACGCCGCGCGGTTGGCTTGCTACGCGTACTGTACGCGCAAACGCCGATGGGACCACCTCAGCTGGGGACGCGACAACCACCCTTACTTACGAGGCCACAGGCGCACTCAAGACCGTGACAGACCCGGATGGCGTGACCCTCACTTTTGCCTATGACGACGCTCATCGCCTGGTCGACATGGCCGACGGTCAAGGTAACCACGTTCATTACACGCTGGACGCTTCTGGAAATCGAATCAAGGAAGAGACCTTCGACGCGTCGGGCGCCTCGCGTCGTGCGCTTTCGCGCAAGTACAACACGCTGGGCCAGGTCGTAAGCGTCACCGACGGGCGTGGGCATGTGGTGTTCGACGCGACGGCCGCTGGCAGCTATGACACCAACGGCAACCTTGTGACTGCCAAGGATGCACTGGGAGTCGTGCGCAAGGACACGTTCGATGCCCTGGACCGTCTCATAACCAGCGTGGCCAATGCCAATGGCTCCGATGCGGCCACGAAGGCGACGACGAGCGTTTTCGCCTTCGACGCCCTCGATCAATTGAAGTCTGTTACCGATGCAGATGGACTCGTCACGAGCTACGGCGTGGACGGGCTGAGCAATCCGGCCAGTCAGACCAGCCCGGATACGGGCGCGCAGTCCGCAACGTTCGACGCGGCGGGAAACGCGCTCACACGTACAGATGCCAAGGCCACTGTGGCGACCCAGACCTTCGATGCGCTGGGTCGCCGAACCTCTGTGACCTATGCGGATACCCAGCTTAACGTTGCATACCATTACGACGAGGAGAACGACGCTACTGGCTGTGCGGCCTCATTCCCGGTTGGACGGCTAACGCGAGTTGTCGAAGCTGCCGTCACGACGGTCTACTGCTACGACAACCAGGGGCGCGTGTCGGAACAACGCCAGGCGCAGGGCGCCACTACCGATGTTACCGCCTACGTCTATACCAAGGCGGGCCGGGTCGCCGCCGTAGTCAGTCCGAGTGGCCTTGTGACCGAATACGGTCGCAATGCACTGGGCCAGATCACTCGCGTGACTGTCACTCCGGCCACGGGTGTGGCCACCCCGGTCGTCACCGCGGCGACCTACCTACCTTTCGGGCCCGTGCTGAGCTACACCTTGGGCAACGGGCAGACGGTTACCCGAAGCTACGATGCGAACTATCAGGTAACCGACGTCACTAGCCCGGCCTTGAATCTCCACTTCGCCCGGGACGCCGTCGGCAACATTGTTGCCCTAGGCGACGTGCCGGGAGCATCGCCCGCCACGGAGACCTACACCTACGACCCGCTGTACCGACTGACTTCCGTAAAGGACGCAAGCGGCAACGTTATCCAGGCATATACGTATAGCCGCACGGGGGATCGCCTCAACAAGACAGCACCAGGCCTGGCAACGGGTGCCTATGGCTACCAGGCTGGAACACACTGGTTGACCAGTATTGGCTCGGGTTCTCGCACATACGACGCCAATGGCTCGATGACGGGAAGCGCCAGTGCGGGCAATGCGTGGGGCTTTGGGTATAACGGCCGTGGGCAGCTGACGGTGCTCCAGCAAGGTGGGAGTACGGTGGCGACATACGGCTACGACGCCGCGAGCCACCGCATCTCCAAGTCCTCCAGTACAGCTGCCACGCGATTTGCCTATGGCCCAAACGGTTTACTGGGTGAGTACGGCACCGCCATCCGTGATTACGTGTGGATGGACGACACACCCGTAGCGGTCGTCGACGCCGCCGGCATCGCATTCGTGCACGCGGATGGGCTCAACACGCCGCGCGCCGTGACCAGTGGTGCAGGATCGCTCTTGTGGAGCTGGGCCTACAAGAGCAATCCCTTCGGCGAAACCATGCCGACGGCCGCAAATGGGTATGTCCTGAACTTACGGTTCCCTGGGCAGTATTACGATGTGGAATCAAATAGCTTCTACAACGGCTATCGTTACCTCGACCCGGCTACGGGACGATATCTCCAGAGCGATCCGCTTGGCCTGAGTGGGGGCATGAATACCTTCGCGTATGTCGGCGGAAACCCGCTGGACAGGATTGACCCGCTGGGTTTGGCAGAGCAACAGTACAGGTCTGAACCGGTGGTTGAAACGCCGGAGATGAAAGCCGCCTACGACCGCCTTACGGCTCTGGCGACCACGGCTGCAAACAATGTCGATGCGACTTGCGGTGCACGATGCCTCCTTCCTTGGATTCGCGGCACCTTAATCCATAGCGAGTTCAAGCGCCTTGTCGACTCGACATGTCCCCAAACGCAGTACGCGACCGAAGTGAGTTATCGAGATGGCATCCGTGTCCCTTATGGAACGGCTGGCTCCTCCAGGGCGGACGTCGTCCTTGGGCCGGCAGATCATCCAGTTGCTGTTTATGACTTGAAGACGGGTTGGGCATATATCACTATTCGCCAAGCTAATGCCTACGGTGCAAATCTCCCCGCGGGGACACCAATCTCAGAAATCCATCCGGAAGGTCGATGAGCCTATGAATAAACGCTTGATATCGAGCCTGATGCATAAGCGAGTTCATGGTCTCAAAAACTCGGGAAGCTATTTCTTTCGTGGAGACTTTGAGCATATTCTTCGCGGAGTGGCTCTCGACTACACGCCACGTGGCCTCTATATAGAGGACTTTCGTTTTCCGCTCTTTGACTTCTCTGGTCCGAACCTCCTATATAGCCATCGCTTGCGGGAGAGACCGTTTATTGGGAAGGGGGAGATGTCGGAGGAGGCTGTCGTCGACTTCGTTATGAGCGCTTCCGAAGTACGGAGCGCACTCATTGTCGAAGCTCCAATGACATTGACGGAATTTGTGGAATATATTGAGTCCAAGCTAACGAATCCGCATGCAAAGCTTATTCATGCTGCTGCGCTAGTGCTGCTCGATCGGGAGCCGGGCGCGGCGGAGGTGCTTGACGAGATACGATCTTCTTTGCACCCGATCGATGTCCCGTACTGGGAAAGGTTGCGGCAAAGTCTTCGGCAAGGCGCGGGGGCTGGACGTAAAATCTTAGATGAGGTTCGTCAACAGAATCTGAGGGCATTCGGGCTGACCTAGCGCGAATCTGTTACGCCGAGTAGACGTTTATCCTGTCGTTGCCATAGTTCCAATTTCCATAGGGGTGGCTTTGCACTGATGGCAGGGTCGCGGACGCCAGCCAGGAAGTTCCTTCCCGATATTCCGATCCCCGTAGTGCATTGACCGGAGGCACGCGAGACGACACCGACTGAGACCTGCCACCGCGATCCGTCGCACCCAATGTCATGCGTCCGCCTGTAACAGCGTTTATTTCATGAAGACGACGAACATCGAACGAAAGGCGCTTTCGGAGATTCTGGTTGCGCTTGGGATTCAGGCGTCTAACGTAGAGTCAATCGTGGCCGGGCTGGATGTGGATCGGCGAGAATGGAGCGAGGATGTGACTGATAGAGAAAAGTGCGTCGGCCAGTTTGTCTACTTCTCGCCAGCCGAAGGATTACCCATCAGCCCGCCACCGACGCATCAAGGCGTATGGGCATCTCATAGCGACGCGCCCGGAGGAATTGATTTCGTCCTGTTTATAGCGTCTGGCGTGCCTCAATTCCTCGAGATCGGTTCTTTTGGGATCCCAGTGCCGAAGGCACTTCTCAGCGAGCCGGTAATTAACTTTCAGTTCCAGCGTTGAGCTTAAAAACTACCAAGCCGAAACGAGTGTTCCGTATTGCGGAAGGCATGCGACAGCGCCTTCGGAAAGACGCGCCGGGCAGCCGGACGCATGATTTCGACTATCGCCCCGCGGTACCGGTATTCCAGATCGGCCCCTGATCGTCATAGATCACCATATTGCCGTCGCCCTGCACGAACAGCCTCGCCCCCGGATGTCCGCCGGAATGTGATTGCCAGGTCTTCGTGCCGAGCGAGCTGTACATGACGAGGTTGCCGTCGTTCTCCAGGCGCAATTCCCCCGCGCCCGTGTTCAATGTCCACGGATCGGGCAGCCAGATCGACTGCGTGCCGTGATACAGCACGAGGTTGCTGTCGTTCTGCAGGTCGAGGTGGTAGCCGCCGTCGCATGAGACGACGCTCTGTCCCGGCTTGATGCCTTCACCGGCTCCGAGCGATCCGCAGGTCGACGGTGCGGAAATGGCGGGCAGCACCGGTGGCGTGAAGACGGCGAGGTTCACGGCATTGGCGATGGCCTGGAGGCCATCGTCGTTCGGGTGCAGGTGGTCGCCGGAATCGTAGGCCGGGAGGAATCGCGTCGGTTGCTGCGGATCGTGCGTGGCGATGTCCTGGTCGACCACACCGTCGCAGCCGCTGTCCGCGCTGCGGATGAAGGTGTTGATCTGGCCGCGTACCGATTCCCCTTCCGGGGACCATCCCAGAGAACCCTCGAACGGCGTAAGCGTCGAACAGAAAAAAGCGATACCGCGATCGTGTGCCCGGGCGATGAGTTGCTTCTCGGCATCGATGAGGCTCGCGGCGCTGGGCACCGGCCGCCCGCCGAGATCGTTGATCGGGTCGTCCGAGAAGATCACCCAGCGCACACCAGCCTGGTCGAGCACGTCGTGTTCGAAGCGATTCGTCGCGCTCAGTCCCGCACCGTCTGACAGGAGACGGTTGCCGGAGATGCCTTGGTTGATGACGCCGACATGCTTGCCGACGGCGTTCAATCGCACGGCCAGATCGTTCGGCCAGCGGCGATTGGCATTGAAGGTGGAGGCGAAGCCATCGGTGATGGATGCACCGAGGGTCACGACGGCACCCTGCGGATCGCCGTTCTGGACGTCGAGGTTGGAGAGGAAGACGTAGTTGCCCTGCGCCGAAGCGTTGATGGTTGCCTGGCCGGCCACGTCTCCCGTGGCGTCATACCGCGTCTGCGAACTGAAATCGTGGCCGCTTAGCTGCGTAGGCGCCTGCGATACGTAGAAACTGATGGCCACGTCGGAAAGGGCGGGGATGACCATGTCGATCGCATCGCTTTCCCGTTCCTGCCCAGCGGGAATCGTGACCGACGGCAGTCCGTCGACGAGGAGCCGGTGGTCCGTGTCGGCTTGAACCGAGGACCCGCCTGCGCTCAATGCCACGTGGATGTCCGAGATCGTGACCGGGGCGTCACCATAGGCATTGGTCAGGCGTATCCGTGCTGACGTGCCCGCGATACTCGTGTGGACGATATGCCGGAGCGTCTTGCCCGTGGGATTAGAGTCGCCGATGGCTTTCGCCGAAGCCCCCCAGCTGCCGACCCAGGGAGCGAGCGTGGACGATGCGTGCGCGGCGCCGCTGGCGCAGAGCGCGCTGGCGAGCAGGAGGGCGGCTCTCTTGGTCATGCATACGGCCTTGGTCAACGGGCAGGCAGTCTCCCAGTCGCTCGCTCTTGGAACCTAGGACGATTCCCGCGCATGGCATCGTTTTGTGGACGAGGTCACGTTACCCGCGCTACTTGTGCCGTGGTCGCGGGAGAGGGCAATCTGCGTCGAGGGCACCGCATCGCGGAGGGGGCCATGATTGCTTCGGTGTTTCCGTCGCGCTGGCTTGGCGGGCTGGCCGGACTTTTAGTGGCCTGCACGGCCGTCGGGGCGCCGCAGCTGTCGCTCGGTAGCTACCAGCACACGGCGTTCGCCAAAGAGGACGGCGCGCCCGGCGATGTCTCGAGCATCGCACAGTCCGCGGACGGCTTCCTCTGGATAGCCGGCACGAAGGGCTTGACTCGTTTCGACGGGGTTTCCTTCAAGGCCTTCAGGCCCCCTGCCGGCGAGCACTTCCTGTCGGCACAGTTGAACGTGCTCTTTCCTGCCGAAGGTGGAGGGCTCTGGGTCGCGGAATCGGACCATGGGCCGACGCTCCTGAGGGACGGCCACCTCCGTCACTTCGACGAGGCGAAGGGCGCGATGGCCGCCGTCCGCTCCTTTTTCAAGGATCCGCAAGGCGGCGTCTGGGCGATCAGCGGTCAGGGCTTGATCCGGTTCAAGGATGACGCGTGGGACGTGATCGAGACCGAGGTACCCGGGCAGCCCGTACGGCGCGGCGCTTTCGACGCTCACGCCGCCTTGTGGCTGATACGTGGCGACCGGCTCGGCATCCGTCCACGTGGCGCCGCGATGTTCGTCGACGTGACCGGTGCGCCCGACAAGCCTCGCGACATCGTCATAGGACCGTCGGGCCGGCTTTACGTCGCCACCCCCACGGCGGTGCACATCTATCGGGCGGAAGGATCGGCTCTGACAGAAATCACGGCGCCCATTCCGGTGACCGCCTACGGTATGACGGAAGACGCAGAGGGGACGTTCTGGGCCACCAGCGCCACGCACGGGGTCGTCTTCGTCTCGTCCTCGTCGTTACGCAGCGCCGAAGCGGGACATACACAGCCGTTCTTCGAAGTCATGAGACACGCGGACGGATTGAGCGGAAACCTCGCGTGGCCGGTGACTCCAGATCGGGAAGGCAACCTATGGGCGGGTACGGAGAACGGGATCGACCGCTTCCGCCGGTCGGCCTTTACGTCGGTAAAACTTCCCGAGGGCATCCACGAGGTATCCGCATCGGTCGACGCGGAAGGCATCGTCTGGGTGGGTAGTGACCGTTTCCCCTTATTGCGCCTCCAGCCGCCTTCTTCCTGGACTGAAACGCCCATCCCTGTTTTCACGATGGCGACGTTCCATGACGTTGCGAACGATATCGTCTGGGCGGCCGGTGTAGACGCGCTCTGGTCGATAACGAAAGGCGTGCCAAGGCGGGTCGCAGGTATCGGTGAGGGCGCGCCGCTCGCCTCCACGCTCGGTGTCGCGAGCGATTCACGTGGGCGCGTCTACATCGCCACCAACCGCAAGCTGCACAACCTGCTTTCTTGGGATGGGCGCTCATGGAGTGACGTCACCGCCGAAAGCCTTCGGCCGAAAGTCATCGCCGTGGATGCAAACGACGCCCTCTGGGTGGGGGCCGCCGGTGAACCGCGGCTGGCGCGGATCGCGCAAGGCGTCACTACGACCTTCGGGAACGCCGAAGGCTTGCAGGAAGGCACGATCAGGGCGCTCCTCGCGGAGCCGGACGGCTTGTGGATCGGCGGAGACGAGGGCGTCCAGCATTTCGACGGGAACCGCTTCGTCTCCGTTTCGGCGCGCGATGACGAAGCGTTCCAGACCGTCACGGGCCTGGCGCGGGACGCGAAGGGAAATCTTTGGATACAAACGCTCGACGGCATACGCGAAGTGGCTGTCACGGATCTCACGAAGGCACTTTCCGCGCCCGGTACGCGCGTGCCTTATCGCGCCTTCGGCGCAGCCGACGGCATCCCCGGTGCCCCGGATCCCGATCACACCTTGCCGACGCTGCGGCGGGGCGTCGACGGCAGGCTCTGGGCGCAGACCACCACGGGCCTGGCCTGGATCGATCCGCTGCGGATCCCGGAGAACCGTGTCGTTCCGTTGGTCTACGCCGAGGAAGTGGCGAGTAACGATGCCACGATCCCCATCGCGAAAGGCAAGGCGATCCTGCCCCCCGAGATGCGCAGCTTTCGTATCGCCTATACCTCGCCCGTGCTCAGTCGTCCGGAGCGCGTGCGCTTCCGCTATCGCCTGGTGGGTTACAACGACGCATGGCAGGACGCAGGCGCGCGCAGGGAAGCTGTGTTCACGAACGTTCCCGCAGGCACCTATCGATTCGAGGTGAGCGCTACCAGCGAGTCGGGCATCACGAGCGCGGTCGCGACGGGCGTCGACATCGAACGGCAGCCTGCCTATTACGAGACGTGGTGGTTTCGCGCCCTCGGCCTCGTGCCCCTCGTGCTCATCCTCTGGCTGGCCTATGCACTGCGCACCCGTGCGCTGACCCGCCGCCTCCGAATCCGTGCCGAGGAGCGTGAAGCTGTCGCGCGGGATATACACGACACGCTTCTGCAGCGATTCCAGGGGCTCATGCTCACGCTCCAGACCTGGGCCATGGATGAATCCATACCTGCCGCCCGCCGTTCCGAAATGCTGGCGACCTCCAACGAGGCGCGCGACGCGTTGATCGAGGGAAGGGAGCGCATCCTGCTGCTGCGTAGCACCGAAGATCACGGGCTGGCGCTATACGATCGAATCGCCGCCGAAGGCCACCGCCTGGAGGCACTGAGCGGGATCGACTTCAGACTGGCCGTCCATGGAACGCCACAACCGCTCTCGGACGAGTGCCAGGGCGAGTTGCGCGATATCGCCTTCGAGACCTTGCGCAACGCATTCCTCCACTCGCGAGGCACCTGCGTCGCGTTGACCCTGTCCTATGAGGCCGACGCGTTATGGCTGGTCGTCACCGATGACGGTACGGGCTTCGACACGTCGACGGCCGCAAAAGCCCGTGAAAGCGGACATGTCGGGCTGCTCGGGCTGCGCGAGCGCGTGCATCGCCTCAAGGGCACGCTGAATGTCGATAGCGAGCCGGGCCAAGGCACCGAAGTGCACATCAAAGTACCGGCGCACACGGCATACCGTGGCCGCCGTCATCGCTGGTGGCCAGGCGTCCGCTGAGGCGCGCCGTACCGTTACGTGTCGAGGAAACCGCGCTGCACGGCAATCATTACCGCATGCGTCCTGTCCAGCGCACCGAGCTTCGCCATGATGCTGCGCATGCGCGACTTGACGGTATCTTCCGAAATGAACAACGCCTCCGCGATGGCCTTGTTGCTCTTGCCGCCGGCCGCGAGGCGCAACACGCTGGTCTCCCTCGCCGTGAGGTTTTCCGAGCCTGCATAGCGGGCCATGTCGTGCGCGACTTCCGGCCCGACCACATGCCGGCCCGTCACCGCGGCCCGAATGGTCTTGATGATCTCTTCCACCGTGGCGGATTTCAGGAGGTAGGATGTCGCCCCGAGGGTCAGGGCACGCATCACGCGGGCATCGCCAGGGTAACTGGTGAGCACGATGATGGTGGCGGTGGGGAACTCCTGGCGAATGGCGGCAATGGCCTGCAGGCCGTCCATATGCGGCATCTGCAAGTCCACCAGGGCGACCGTCGGCTGCACGGCACGGTACGCCGCGATGGCCTCGGCGCCGTCCGCGGCTTCACCCGCCCATTCCATGTCAGGCTCCTGCGCGATGGCTGCCTGCAGACCACGCCGCATGACGGGATGATCGTCGGTGACCAGCACCCGGATCTTGTCGGACGGTTCCGTCGGTTCGGCCACCGGAGAATCTCCTGTTCGCACGCCATCTTGTGAAGAATGGCAGCGGCTTTCAAGACCCGAACGGGTGAACCTGCTATCTGACGGCCTCGCCAGATACACGAAAGTGTGAAAAGCGGGCCGGCCATGGAGTGCCCGCGCCCGCTCGAATGGGGATGGCTTGTTGCCGAATCCGCGCCCTAATCTGTGGCCGTCGGCGGGCTACGGGGGGCGCCGGACGCAACGACAGGAAGGGCCGGCCATGAATCCAAGACTGGTGGAGATCAAGAATGTTCTCGCCTCCATGCTGCGGCGTGCCCTCGCGCCGCCGAGACCGGCCGATGACGTTGTGTCCGCGCAGGTGAGGATGGCCGTTCATGCCTTCAAACGCACCTCGGCGGCGCAGGTCGTGGACCGGTCACGCCCCGGCACGGACGATCAGCCACGATCCTAGCCAGTCGAGGAGGAGGGCACCGTGGCGAATCTCGTCACCGAGCCGGGTCAGCAGCGTGTCGCGGGCGGTCTCGATTTCTCCGTACGTGACCCGTTCGGGTAGTTCAGCGGTTTCGCCGCCGTCCAGCCCGTGCTGGCGCAACACATCCGAGATATCGAACCGCCACAGGTTGCGCGATCCGTTGAGGGGCCCGGAAAGGCGGCGTTGCAGAGAGCTCGCGTCGTCGCGCGTCTTCGGGAAGTGTGTTTCCGGCTGGCGGTTGCTCGCGACATACAGTTCGCCGAAGTGCGGGCCGAGCGAAGGCGCGTTCTCCAGGTCGGTGCTGTTCACGTCGCCGGGCAGGCGTTCGGGCTTGGCCCATCGCCCGTCGGGCTGGCGGAACGCGATGTAGATGTCCGCCCTTCCCAGCGAGTCGCCTTCGTCGCCGGCGAAAAGGATGAAACGCTGTTGCGGGTCGATCGCCGGATCCATCCGGTTGTGCGCGACGTCGCCGAGGTTCACCTGTTCCGGCGCCGCGAGGCCTTCCGCCGTGTGGCGGGCGACATAGATTTGATAGGCCTTGCCCGAGTCCGGCCGATGGGCGGAGAAGTAGACGTCGCCGTTGGCGGCGACCGAGGGGTTGTAGATCATCGAGCCTTCGTTGAGCGCGCCGTCCACGTGAACGGGATCGCCCCAGCGGCCCTTGGCGTCGCGCCCTACGTACCAGAGGTTGGTGCCGGGAAAGTGATGGCCGTTCATCTCCGCGATGAGCGGTGCATCTCCTGCATGCGCCGGCCTGTTGGATACGAAGTACAGGCGCCTGCCGTCCGGCGTGAACGTCGGCTCGGAATCGTGCCACTGCCCGGAGAAGGGCGCCACTTCCGGCGTCGACCAGTTCGCGCCCTGCCGGCGCGATACCAGGATCGTGTCGTCCTGCTCGGCAAGGTCCGAGCGCATGAAAACGAGCGTCGCGCCATCGGGCGAAAGGGCGGCGGTCGTTTCCTGCTGGCCGGTGGAGATGACGCCGGGTCCCAGGAGTTCGCCAGCGTCGGCGGTGGAGCAGGTGAGGGCCACGACCAGGACCCAGGCAAGGCGGTGCGATCTCATGTGTCTCTTCCTTCGGCGGGAGTCGACAGCCTGATACGCCTTTGCCGACGCCGCCGCAGCTTTGTGACAAACGGTAGCCGCCCGGGGCCAAGCGGCCTCAGGCGATGCCGAGCGCCCGTCTCGCGTGCGCGCGAAAGCGCCTGCTCAGATTGAGGCGGGTGCCGTCCTGCAGCACCACGTCGGCATTGCCTTGGAATAGGGGATGCACTTCGCGGATGCGGTGGACGTTGACCAGCGTGCCGCGATGGATGCGCAGGAACCGCTGCGGATCGAGCGTGGCGAGCAGGCCGCGCAGCGTCTCCCGGTGCAGGTACGCCTGCTTGCCCACGTGGATCTGCACGTAGTTCCCGTCCGCCTCGATCCAGTCGATCGCCTCGGTGGCGATGACACGGATGTGCTCGCCCACGCGCACGCTGATCCGCTGCAATGGCTCGGCCGCCGTCTGGGCAGGTGGCGGTCCGGATGCCATCGGTGCCTGTGCGTGCAGGCCGTGCCAGTGCTTCCGCACCCGGGCCATGGCCTGGTCGAAGCGCGCCTGGTCGATCGGCTTCAACACGTAGTCAAGCGCGTTGGCGTCGAAGGCGTGCAGCGCGTGCTGGCCGTAAGCGGTGGCGAACACGACCATCGGCAAGGTATCCGGCTTCAGCTCGCCCAACAGCTCGAAGCCGTCCAGTCCCGGCATGCGGATGTCCAGGAACAGGAGGTCCGGGGCGAGCGCAGCATACGCCTGCAAGGCTTCGGCCGCGTTGCCGCATTCGCCCACGATTTCCACGTCCGGATGCGCGCAGAGCGCCTGTCGCAACGCCAGCCGTGCCAGCACTTCATCATCCACCAGCAGCGTGCGCATCGTCTTCATGCGGCGTGCTCGCGAAAGGGGAAGCGCAGTTCGACGCGCGTGCCGCCTTCGGCATTGCGGCTGAGCTCCATGGTGGCGGCGGTGCCGAACAGCACGTCGAGCCGCGCGCGCGTATTGCCCAGCCCTACGCCTTCGTTCACTCCGCCGGGTGGCAGGCCCAGGCCATCGTCGTCGACGCGAAGATGAAGCAGGTTGCCTTCCCGATGGCTTGCCACGCGCAGGCTGCCGGGTTCCGCTTTCGCCAGCAGGCCGTGGCGCAAGGCATTCTCTACCAGTGGCTGCAGGATCATGCTGGGTACGGCGGCATGCAACGTATCGTCCGCCACGTCCAGCCGGGTCGAGAGACGGTCCTGGAAGCGCACCTGCTGGATATCGAGATAGCAGCGCAGGAACTCCATCTCGCGCGAGAGCGGCACCTGCTGCGCATGCCGCTGTTCCAACGTCATGCGGAGGAAATCGCTGAGCCGCGCGATCATGAGGCGCGCCCGCAACGGTTCGGCGAGGGCAAGCGCCGAAATGGCATTGAGCGTGTTGAACAGGAAATGCGGCTGCAGCTGCATGCGCAGCGCCTGCAACTGCGACTGCGCCAGCTGTGTTTCCAACTGGGCGCTGCGCAGGCGCTCGTCGCGCAGCCGCCGTCTCGAGTCGAGGCCGCGCAGCACCACCAGGATGAGCCAGTAGGTGAGCAACGCGAGGTGGAAGTTGTAGGCGAATTGCATGCCCACAAACCCGGCGAGCGAATGCGCGGGCATGTGGCCTGGGCCACACAACGTCCAGAAGATGGAGAGTTGCGCCAGCATCTGGGCCAGGGCCACCAGCAGGCTGGCCGGTACGTGCACGGCGCAGAAGCGTTGCCAGCCCGCTCCCGCCGCTTGCCGTCCCAGCCAGCCGATCAGGGGCACCAGCAGCATCCACAACCAGAAGTTCGAGAGATTCCACACCAGCCCGCGCGACCACTCGGGAGTGCGGCCTTCGCTGATGGAGGAGAGTCCGCCGCTGATGAGGTACGAAAGCGCGAGTAGCGTCCAGAAGCCGAACACCAGCGCAAGCCGTGCCAACCGGGCGCCACGGGTCGTGTTCACTGCGGATGCCTCCCACGCAAGCCAGGGCGCAGTGTGCAGCCACCCGGCGGCCGGGGAAAGTGCGGTGAGGACGAGCGGCGTACTGGCAGGGACGAACGGCGCGGTCCGCCGCTCAGTCATCCACATTCACGACGATGCCGGCATCGAGCCAGTCGGCCAGCAGGGCACCTGCACGAGCCACGCCGGCCTCTTCGCCGAGACGCGCCACCAGCGTTTCGCACAGGGTCTCGAACCGGCCGTCCGCGAGCGCAACGCACAGCGCCGCGTAATCGTCGGCGTCCAGGCGGCGCAGGCGCGAATGGAAGCCCCGACGCCATACCACCAGGCCACCCGGCACCGCGAGCATCTCGCCGTCGGGCACGCTGGCCGCATCCTCCTGGAGCGAGGACCAGACGTCGTCGGCGTTCGTGGTCGCCACGCGATGGCGCAGGCTGGGTGCGAGGCGAAGCCGTGCCTCATCCCAGTTCATGGACCACAGCGCCTCCCTGGCCAGGGGGGTCGAATCGGCGGCGACGAAGGCCTCGGAGAGTGCCCATTCGATCCAGGCGAGTTCGTGCAGGTCGGGGTTGCGCGGAAACGCTGCCAGGAGCGTGTCCCCGAAATCTTCGCCGTAGGTGTCGAGGGTCCAGCCTCGCGACGGGTGCGCATCGATATGGGCGATGGCGGCTTCGCGAAAATTCCCCTCACCGATACGACGTAGCAGCTGCGGATAGCTGACCTCGAGACACGTGACGAGCTGCGCGCGATAGTTGTTTTGGTAAACGGCCAGTCCTTGCCACGCGCGTTCCCCGAAGGCGTCGGCGCTGGCGCCGGAGGCCGTGGTCAGCCAGTCGCGGAAACCTTCCTGCCACTGGGCCAGGTTCATGCGGCCTCCCGCGCCATCGCGCCGGTGCCGCGGGCTATGGCGAGCTCGTCGAGCAACTCCGCCAGCGGGGGAATCGAGTCGTCCCGTTCGATCATGGTCGCGACCGGTCCCAGCAGTGTCATGGCGGTGCGATAAAGCGCCCAGACGTCGTCGCACACCGGCTGGTCGTGCGTGTCGATCAGCAAGCCGGGGCCTTGCGTGTGGCCAGCCAGGTGAACCTGGCGCACGCGCTCCGCCGGTATGCCGCGCAGGAAGGCATGGGCGTCGAATCCGTGGTTGCCGGCGCTGACGAAAACATTGTTGACGTCGAGCAGCAGGCCGCAGCCCGTGCGTTTCGACATCTCGGCGAGGAACTCCCACTCGCTCATCGTCGCGCCATCGAAGGCGACGTAGCTGGACGGGTTCTCGAACAGCATGGAGCGTCCGAGCACATCCTGCGCCGTGTCGATATTGCGGCACACCATTGCCAGCGCTTCTTCCGTATAGGGCACCGGAAGCAGGTCGTGCGAGCTGAAACCGGCGATGCGTGACCAACTGAGGTGGTCAGAGACGAACAGCGGGTCCACGTCGTCCGCCAGGGCTTTGAGCTTGCGCAGATACGCGATGTCCAGGCCGTCGGCCGAACCGATCGACATGGATACGCCGTGCAGCGCGACGGGATGTTTTTCCCGGACGCGGCGTAGGATGTCCCGCGGCTGCCCCCCATCGACCAAGAAGTTTTCCGAAATCACCTCCACGAAATCGACCGGCACGTCGCCGTCGAGGAAATCGCGGTAGTGT
The DNA here is from genome assembly GCF_056755355.1 of Luteibacter sp. HAY1-4A. Lineage (NCBI taxonomy): Bacteria > Pseudomonadati > Pseudomonadota > Gammaproteobacteria > Lysobacterales > Rhodanobacteraceae > Luteibacter > Luteibacter sp. HAY1-4A. The sequence continues at coordinate 27,467 of NZ_JBNDHZ010000001.1, read as the reverse complement.
TCCTTGCGCAGGCCGAGGCCGTAACCGGAGAACGTTGGGGGAGGCGTGAACATGGCAGGGTTCCTTTTCGATAGCTCGTCGTTCCGCGAAACGTTGCCCGTCGTTCCCGCGAAGGCGGGAATCCAGTGCCTCTTGGCGGCGAGCAGGAGGCGCTGGATCCCTGCCTGCGCAGGGATGACGTGAAGCCGGAGATGGCGCTGGGAATTACTTAGGCTCGGTCAGCGTGCCGCCGGCGGCCTTGCATTCGGTCGGGGTCTTCACCACGACACCCTGGCCCTTGCACGAGTTGAGGCCCTTGCAGTCGTTCCTGGCCGTGGCGCAGAGGCTGGTGCCCTTGCATGTGTTGACGCCGTAGCAACGGCCCGGCTCTTCCTTCGGTGCGGCGTTGTCCGCCGCGCGAACGGGCGAGCCGATGGACGCGACGGCGAGGGCGACGAGTGCGGCGGCTGCGGCGAATCCGGTGCGGGACTTCGTGGTGACGGTGTTCATGGGTTTCTCTCCTGCGATGGGGTCCGGAACGGACCGAAAGGGTGGCGATACGACGATGGCGCTCAGTGCACGCTGCGGGCGGCGTCTTCGATCACCTTCGCGACCGCTTCGGGCTGCGAGATGTAGACGACGTGGCTGGCCTTGATTTCGGTCACCTTCGCGTTGGCGCGCTTGTACATCCAGCGCTCCAGGTCGGGACTCAACGCGTGGTCGTCGGTGGCGACGATTCCCCACACAGGCTTGTCGTGCCACGCAGCCACCTGCATCGTGGCGCCGAACGCGGCGGTGGTTCCCGGTACCTGCGAAACCGCCATGAAATCGGTGCGGTTCTTCGTGAGGTCGCCGGCAAAGTCGGTACCGAACTTCGTGGGATCGAAGAACAGGTGGCCGTCGCGTGTGGGAACGATGTCGTTGCTCGGCGCGGGCATGGAACCGACGAGCTGGGAAAGGCTCTCACCGACGTCCGGCACGACGGCCGCCACGTAGACCAGCGCCTTTACCTTGTCCCGGTTGCCGGCCTGCGTGATTACCGAACCGCCATAGCTATGGCCGACGAGGACGACAGGACCGTCCTGCTTGCGGATCTGCTCGCGGGTCTGCTCGATGTCGTTCGCCAGCGTTTCGATGCGCGGCTGCACGACACTGACCGTGTAGCCCTTGTGGATGAGGATGTCGTGGACGACACGCCAGCCGGACCCGTCGACGAAGGCACCCGGGACGATGACGATGTTCTTCACGCCGGGCGGCGTCGGTGCGTCGGCGGCGGAAACGGCACCGGCTCCGAGTGCGAGCGTGGCGATGGCGATGCTCAGGAGTTTGCGCATGGAATTCCCTGCGGATTGCGAAGTGGAGTGGATGAAGGATCAGCGGCGGAGCAGGCGGTCGATCGACCAGTCGCCGCCGCCTCGGGCCAGCAAGGGCAGCAGCAGGCCTGCCCAGGTGAGATGCGTCGGCCAGGCGTCGGGATAGACGAACACCTCGATCACCGTGGTCATCGTCAACAGGCCGAGCGCGGACAGGCGGGTGAACAGGCCGAGCACGAGAAGCACCGGGAAAAGGTGCTCCGCATACGTGGCCAGGTGGGCCGCGACATTCGGTGAAACCAGTGGCAACGCGTACTCGGAGGCGAACAGGTCGTATGTCGACGGCTTGATGCTCAGGAACCCGTCGACCTTCGTGCGGCCGGACAGGAAGAACACCGACGCGATGCCGAGCCGTGCCACGAGGAGCAACAGGTTCTCCGGAAGCGCCCGTTGCAGGGCGCTCGCCAGCACGTTGTCATGCCGCGACGGCATCACGCCTGCGGTTCCAGGGTGCCGTGACCCTTCGGCGTCTTGATGGTGGTGCAGGTGCCTTTTTCGACCAGCACCCAGGCGTTGCCCTGGTAGTCCTTCTTCGACGTGGCGGCGCAACTGGTGCCGGGACCGGCGGCGCAGTCGTTCTGGCCGGCCTTGGCCACGCCGTAACACTTCTCCATGGGCTTCTTGGCGTCGTCGGCGTGTGCGACCGAGGCAAGGGAGACGAGGCCGAGGGCGAGGGTGGCGGCGAGCGAAGCGTGCTTGCGGATCATCGGGGAACTCCTTGGTAGTAGGGCGGAAGGGGTGCGGCGGATCAGGAGAGCTGGAACGACACGTCGATGTTTCCGCGCGTCGCCTTGGAGTACGGGCAGGTGGCGTGTGCGGCTTCGATGAGTTCGTGGGCGAGGCCGGCCTCGATGCCGGGCAGGCTCACGGTCAGCCGTGCCTGGAGGAAATAGCCGCCGTCGCCGGTGCCGAGATCCACTTCGGCATCGATGGCGGTGTCCTTCGGCAGGACGATCTTTCGCTCCGCGGCGGCGTGGCCGAGCGCACCGATGAAGCAGGCGGACCAGCCCGCGGCAAAGAGCTGTTCGGGATTGGTGCCGGCGCCCGGGCCGCCCGGGGAGGACAGCTTCACGTCCAGGCGGTCGTCGGAACTGCGGGCCTGGCCGTTGCGGCCGCCGGTGGTGTGGGTCTTGCCGGTGTAGAGCACGTTCTGGATGCGGGACATGGCGGTTTCCGTTGCGGTGGGAAGGTGTGCAAAGGAAACCGCGGCGGCGTATCCGGCCTGTGTCGCGAACCGGACGGAAACGCATCGAAACGTGTAGGGCGGCCGGCCGGATACAGTCGGATACAAAGAGGCCGGGTTTGTACAAACGGATACAAAAAGCCCCTGGATCGGACATGACGCGGACAAGGGCGGAACTTCCAATGGACACATGCGGGTACCTGTCCCGCGCCAGTACCGAGGTCGTCCCATGAAAGCCATCCGTCTTGTCGCCGCCACCTTCGCCGTAGGCCTGGCGCTAGTCGCCGCCTGGCCGTCCGGCTGGGGCGCGGCCCGCGCCGGCGATTCCTCCGCCACCCCGAAGGCACCCGAGTTCGCCGGTATCGACCGCTGGTTCAACTCGCCGCCGTTGACCATGGCCGGCCTGCGCGGGAAGGTGGTGCTCGTGGAGTTCTGGACGCACGAATGCATCAATTGCCTGCATGTGCTTCCGCATACGAAGGCGCTCTACGACACGTACGTCAAGCAGGGGTTGGTCGTCGTCGGCGTGCACACGCCCGAATTCGACGAGGAGCGGGATCCGGTGCGGGTCGAGGCCGCCATCCGTCGCTATGGCATCACCTGGCCCGTCGCCACCGACAACGAACTGCAAACCTGGAACGCGTGGGGCAACCAGTTCTGGCCCGCGCTCTACCTGATCGATCGCGACGGACGGGTGGTCTATCGCCACTTCGGTGAGGGAAACTACGAGGAAACCGAGCAGCGCATCCGCCAGCTCCTGGCCAAGGCATGAACCCCATGGAACATACCGACAATATCCTCGTGGTCGACGACGACCACGGCATCCGCACCGGGGTCGTCGACTACCTGCGCAAGAACGGGTTGCGCGCCACCGGTGCGGCGGATGGTCGGGAGATGATGGCGGCGCTGGAAGCCTCGTCCTTCGACCTGGTCGTGCTCGACATCATGATGCCCGGCGACGATGGACTGGTGCTGTGCCGCAACCTGCGCAGCGGGAAGCATCGCGCGCTGCCGGTGCTGCTGCTGACCGCGCGCGACGATGAAACCGACCGCATCGTCGGCCTGGAGATGGGCGCGGACGATTACGTGGTGAAGCCTTTTTCGCCCCGCGAACTGTTGGCACGCATCAAGGCGGTGATCCGCCGCACGCGAATGCTGCCGCCCAACCTGCGCATCACCGAAACCAGCGACATCATTTCGTTCGGGCAATGGCGCCTGGATACCACGGCGCGCCATCTGCTCGACGAGGAGGGCACCGTGGTATCGCTGAGCGGCGCCGAATTCCGCCTGCTGCGCGTGCTGCTGGACCACCCGCAGCGCGTGTTGTCGCGCGACCAGCTCCTCAACCTCACCCAGGGGCGCGACGCGGACCTCTTCGACCGCTCCATCGACCTGATGATCAGTCGCCTGCGCCAGCGTTTGCGCGACGACGCGAAGGAGCCGGCGTACATCAAGACCGTGCGCAGCGAAGGCTATGTGTTCTCCATGCCGGTGACGGTGCACGGGGACGCGTCGTGAGCACGGCGGCGCGCGTGCGCAGCTGGCGGCCATGGCCGCGGCGCATGACCTCGCGCATGTACCTCATCCTCTTCGCGGGCCTGCTTCTCGCGCATGGTCTGTCCTTCGGGCTCATGTTCTACGAACGCTACCAGTCGGCCACCAGCGTCATGCTCAATACGCTGGAGAACGAGGTCGGCACGTCGGTCGCCATCCTGGACAGGCTTCCCGCGGGCGAGCGTCCGCAATGGCTGCCGCGACTGCAACGGGACAATTACCGTTTCGTCATCGGTCCCGGGCAGCCGGGCATGCCTCTGGTGTCCCAGCGCTCGCGCGACGTCACGGCGATGATCGCGAAGGAGGTGGGTGCGGAGTACCGGGTGCATGGCGACACGATCTCCACGGCGGCCGAGCGCTACCAGGTGCATCTCACGTTGCACGACGGCTCCCTCCTCACTCTCGTGGTGACGCCCCGCGGCGTCATGCCGCTGGCCGAGTGGCTTCCATTCGTACTCGTGTTGCAGGTGGCGCTGCTCCTCGCCTGCGGATGGTTCGCCGTGCGCCAGGCGTCGCAGCCCCTGGCTCGCCTCGCGAAGGCCGCCGAGGCCATGACACCCGCGGTCGACGGCACGCGCCTGGCCGAGCACGGACCGGCCGAAGTGGTCCATGCGGCGATGGCATTCAATGCCATGCAGGACCGCATCGGCAGCTACCTCAAGGAGCGGCTGCACATCCTTGCGTCCATCTCGCATGACCTGCAGACGCCGATCACGCGGATGCGCCTGCGCGCGGAATCGCTCGACGACGGCATCGAGCGGGACAGGATCCTGGACGACCTCAGCGAGATGGAACATCTGGTGCGTGAGGGTGTGGCCTATGCGCGCAGCGCTCATGGCGGCGATGAGACGCCAGTACGCATCGACACCACGGCCTTCCTCGAAAGCCTCGTCTTCGATTACCAGGATGTAGGCCAGCCCGTGACGCTGACCGGCCGCATGGAAGGCACGGCCACCGTTCGGCCCCGTGCGCTTCGGCGCGTGCTCGGCAACCTGATCGACAACGCCATCAAGTACGGCACGGCGGCCGAGGTGGGTGTGTGCCGCGACGAACAGGGACGCCTGTGCATCCAGGTGTCCGACCGTGGCCCCGGTGTACCCGAGCATGAACTGGAACAGGTACTTCAGCCCTTCTACCGGCTGGAAGCGTCGCGCAACAGGGACACCGGCGGCGCGGGCCTCGGCCTCGCCATCGCCACGCAGCTGATGCGTTCCACCGGCGGCGACCTGCGCCTTGCGAATCGCGAAGCCGGCGGTCTGGTGGCGACGGTGGTGTTGTCCTGACCGGTTGCGCAAAGAAAAAAGGTTCTTCACGGATTTCCAGGGACGGCGCCTTGTCGTCGTTGCGAAACCTTGTGGTGTTTCTCTTCGTAGGAGGAGCCTGCGGTGATCGTTCACGCTTCAGTCGCTGGGTGCCTGCCTGCGCAGGCACGACGGTAGGTGAATCGCGGTGTGTTTGGATTCGTACGCCTGCGCACGTGTGTAGGAACCGCTATAGCGGCGAGACAACGTCGCGACATGCTCCCGAAGCTTTTTTGTAGGAAGCGGGGGGGGGGGGGCCCCCCCCCCCCCCCCCCCCCCCACGATTGGTGTATCGAACTCACTTTTCCGATTCCCGCCAGACGGCTAGTCCGCCGCGGACATCTGTCGGATCGTGTGCAGCCAAAGATCGTCCTCGACGACCGTACATGGCCAGCGGCATGACCGACCTCCCTGCGAACTCCTCACCCGCACGCCGTCCCACCATCGTCCTCGTGCATGGCGCCTGGGTGAATGGCAGCGGCTGGCGACCTGTCCACGACTTCCTCGCGAGCGAGGGATACCGCGTAGTGGTAGCACAGCTGCCGCTCACTTCATTCGAAGCCGATGTCGCGGCGGTGATGCGCGTCCTGGCCATGCAGACGGCACCCGTGGTGCTGGTCGGCCATTGTTACGGCGGCGCGGTCATCACGCACGTGGGCAACGACCCGAAGGTAAAAGCGCTCGTCTACATCGCGGCGCATGCCCTCGACGAAGGCGAGACGCCACTCGCCAACGACAAGACGTTCGTTGATCCCACGAGCCATGCGGGCAAGGACGTGCAGATGACGCCCGATGGCTTCCTGTATTTCGAACCCTCGGCGTTCGTCGAGGACTATGCCGCCGACCTGGACCCCGCGGCCGCGCTTTTCGAAGCCCATGCCCACGTGCCGACGGCGCTGAGCGCGTTCGAAATACCGGCCACGCATCCTGCGTGGAAGGACAAGCCCAGTTGGTACATGGTGGCGGGCGCGGACAAGCTCCTGAATCCCGACCTCGAACGCATGTACGGCCGACGTGCACGCAGTACCGTCGTGGAGGTTCCGGGCGCGAGTCATTATGTGCACCGGTCGCACCCGCGGGAGGTGGCCGCACTTATCGAACAGGCTGCCGCGGCCGTGGCCGCAACCGACGCGGCGTAAGCGAGCCATAGCGCGAGGCGGACGCACAGCTCCGTCTGTTTCCACGTTCCAGGCCACGTCGGGTGAAAGCCATTGTGGGGATTACCGGTCTTCTGCCGGGACCCATCCCGAAAAGGAACGAACATGATCCACCGGCATCTCGCGCAGGCCCTCGTTGTGGCGGGCGCCTTGACCATGGCAACCGGAAGTTTCGCCGCCGGACAGGGCCAACCCAGCGCTGCCCAGGCCATGCGAGGTTCCAGTGGCGGCAGGGCTACGGATGCCACGACGGACACCGTGTTGAAGAGCCTGTCCCAAACGAAGTGGGTGCTCGACGGGAAGGCCGACGCGCCGCGCATCATCTATGTATTCACGGATCCCAATTGCCCCTACTGCCACGACTTCTGGGAAGCGGCTCGCCCGTGGGTGGCATCCGGCAAGGTCCAGATCCGCGCCCTGCTGGTCGGAGTGATCAGCGAGGACAGCCCGAACAAAGCCGCGGCCATCCTGGGCGCCACCGATCCTTCGAAGGCGCTGACGAAGCACGAGACCGCCTTTGCCCGAGGAGGTATCCATCCTGTGGCTACGATCTCCCCGGACATCCGGCAGCAGCTCGAGGAGAACCAGGCACTGATGCTGTCGCTCGGGTTCCGAGGTACGCCAGGCATCGTGGTCGCAGGAGCGGATGGCAAGCCGGTGAAGGCGAATGGACTGCCGCGGGATGGAAAGCTGGAGACACTTTTCGGGCCACGGTAAGCGCGTGACATAGGGCGTTCCGCCATCGTATGCGCAGGCGTCGTTCGCTCGCGATTCAGACACCTGACCACGAGTCGACGGCTCGCTGAACCGACGCCGCTTCTTCACACGAGGTAGCCCGTTCCAGCGATTGACCGGCGGCAATCCCCCGGTCCACGCTGGGCATGTGGGTGCGATGACGCACGCCCGGAGAAACGCCTCATGAAACGCATCATGCTCGTGCTGACCATGCTGATGACGGTGTCGTCGCTCACCGGCTGCATCATCGCGCCGCATCGCCCGTACGACGGCTATCGTCACGATCGCTACCACGACTACGATCGCGACCGCTGCGACAGCCGCTACCACGATTGTGGCCGCTGGCGCTGACCGGTGTTCGTGATGACCTCGGCGGCACGCTACCTGTTCGCAATGATCGTGGTCGGGGGATTCGCCGGGCCCGCATGGGCCCGGCATGAGAGCCCCGCGAACGAACTGGCCAAGCTCACGGAGGGACGCGTCGCGGGCAAGCCGCAACGCTGCATCAACCTTTCCTCGCTATACGACACCCAGGTGATCGACAAGACCACCATCGTCTACCGCATCGGCAACACCTACTACGTCAACCAGATCAGATCCGGAGCCAGCGCGCTGAACCAGGACGATATCGTCGTGACGCATTCGTTCGGTTCGCAGTTGTGCGAAATGGATACGGTAAAAATGGTGGACCGGTACGGCGGCGGGTTGCGCGGCTTCGCGATCCTCGGGCCCTTCGTACCTTACAAGGCGGCTTCGCCGAAGCCCTGATGGGATCTGGCGTCCTACGCCGGGACGGTGTCAGGGAATCAGTGGCATCCGGGGTTTGGTGGGGCGTCCGTGGCGTAAATGACCACAAAGTTGGCATTTGTCGCCATACCGGCCAGCGCGGGCTCGCGGCAGACTCCGGCTCATCGTTTCCCCTCATGCCGACGAGGCCGCCACATGCTGACACCCACTCCGGAACTCCATGTCCTCGCCATCGTCTGCGTGGTGACGGTGCTGATGTGGATTCCTTACATCACCGCGCGCATCGTCACGCGCGGGCCGATGAAGACCCTAGCCAACCCCGATCCCTCGTTCAAGCCGGATCCGGCCTGGGCGGAGAGGGCACGCCGCGCGCACGCCAACGCCGTGGAGAACCTGGCGGTGTTCGCGCCACTGGTGATCGTCGCGGCGCTGATCGGTGTGAGCACGCCCGCGACGGTGCTCGCCGCCAAAGTCTATTTGTGGGCGCGCATCGCGCACTACATCGTCTATGCGGCCGGCATTCCCGTCGTTCGTACCCTGGCCTTCTGCGTCGGATTCGCCGCGACCCTGGCGATTGCGGGGGCCATACTGGGTTTTTGAGGGTCCACACGCCATGCGCATCCTGGTACTCGCACTCGATGGCCTGTTCGACACCGGGCTCTCCGTTACGCTGGACGCCCTGGACGCGGCGAATCACATCGCCTCGCGCGCGCTCGGAGGCGCCGTACGTTTCGACGTGTCGATCGTGGGCGTGCGAAAAAAGGTCCGTTCTGGTCAGGGCTTCATCGTTCCCGTCGAGGCTATCGACCCCAACCTGACACCGGATTGGGTCGTGGTTCCCGCTCCGAATGCCACGACACCCGAGCAACTGATTCCCACACTTGCCAGGGCGGATGTCGTCGAGGCGCAGTCCCAACTATTGCGCTGGCATGCGAACGGCGTACCGATAGCCGCTTCGTGCATCGGCACGTTCCTGCTCGCGGAAGCGGGGCTTCTCGATCATCGGGAAGCCACCACCACGTGGTCGCTGGCACCGCTGTTTCGCCAGCGCTACCCCAGCGTGACGCTGGACGAGTCGCGCATGCTGGTGCCGACGGACATCGGCGTCACCGCCGGCGCGGCCATGGGTCACCTGGACCTCGCGCTGTGGCTCATCCGGGGCGCGAGTCCGGAACTGGCTGCGCTGGTGTCGCGTTACCTGCTGGCCGACATGCGCTCCCGCCAGGCGCCCTACATCATTCCCAACCACCTGGCGATGGCCGACCCGCTGATCCTGCGCTTCGAGCAGTGGGCCCGAGGGAACCTCAAGCACGGTTTCTCGCTGCGCGAGGCGGCCACCGCCCTTGCAACCAGTTCGCGCACGCTGCAACGCAGGTGCGAGGCGGTACTGGGCAAATCACCACTGGCCTATTTCCAGGACCTGCGGGTGGAACGCGCGCGATCGTTGATCCACGGGGGCGGCATGGACGTGGATGCCATCGCGGCGGAAGTTGGATACGAAGACGGCGCCACGCTGCGGACGCTATTGCGGAAGCGGCTCGGCCGGGGAGTGCGTGAGCTTCGTTCGGACCTGCGATGAGGCTGCCGGTTCGCTGGAGCCGTGTCGAAAATAATTCAATTGTCCCGCTGCTGGACGCGCGCGATAGTACGTGCATCCATCGCACCCGGACGTCGCCATGCCATTCACTCGCGTATCGCTGCTGGCGGGAAAGCCGCCGTCCTACCTCGCCGCCATTTCGGACAGCCTCGACCGCGCTCTGGTCGAGTGCTTCGGCGTACCCGAAGCCGATCGCTTCATGGCGTTCGATCAGCTCCAGCCAGGGGAATTCGTTTTCGACCGCACCTATCGTGGCGGGCCGCGTTCCGACGACTTCGTCCTCTTCCACGTCACCACCGGTAAACAGCGCACGCCGGCGACGAAGGAGCGCTTCTTCCAGGGCCTGGTCGAACGGTTGGCCAAGTCGCCCGGCATTCGCCCGGAAGATGTCATGGTGATCATCGCGAATTCCGAGTTCGAGGACTGGTCGTTCGCGTCGGGCGTGTCGGGGGCGGCGCCCGTACCCCCCGACGACTGACCGCGCCACGGCCGCTTTATAGGGCCGGTTGCGCCACCGCGGTCGGGTCCACCTGGCGGCAGGACTCGTCCATGGCTTTCGGATGGGTCCGGTCGCAAGGGCGTCCGTCGACCACCGGTACCGGCTGCGGCGCCATGCGGGTGACGATGTCCGCACCGGCGTGCAATGTCTTGCTGACCGGGCACGCTTCCGCGATCGCCAGCAGGCGTTCGCGCTGCGCCTGCGTGAGGTCGCCCTCGATGAAGACGTTGCGCTCGAAAATATCGCGCGACGTGGCTTCGTCGCGGCGGTGGGTCACCGATGCCTGTACGCGATCGAGCGGCAGGCCCTTGCGGCGCGCGTACATGCGGATCGTCATGACCGTGCATGCACCGAGTGCCGAACTGAGCAGATCGTAAGGCGTAGGTCCCGACGCCATGCCGCCCAGGTCCAGCGGTTCGTCGATCAGCAACGACGGGCCCTGCCCGTGCGCCCTGACCTGGAACAGGCCCTCGCCCGTTTCTTCGACAATCACCGGATTCGACGTCATGGCGCTGCTCCTGGAAATAGGTACGCAGGTTAACGCGTCCGGACGCCGGGACACAGGACTGCCTGAGGTCATCGCGTGCGGGCGGCTTGCCGTCCGCGATTGTTGCCCACGAGGCAACATCGCGAGCCGCGGCGGTGGCTTCCGGCGAAGGCCCCTCGTGCCTAACCTTCCTTCCCTCTGCATGTACGATGAGGAACGAACCTGTGGGTCCCGGGCAGGACAGCACCATTCGAAGACTCCGCGCCGCACGCGAGGCCGCGCTCGACGCCTGCGCGGCCAGGGATCGCTTCAACGCGATCGCCGCGCACGAACTGCGGCAACCGCTGGCCGCACTCATGATGCAAGCGGACGTGGTGCGGCGGCTCGGCCTCCAGCGCGGCGATGCGCCGCTCCAGGAGCTTGGCGAGGACATGCGCTTGTCGCTGCGCCGGCAGGCCCGGCTCATCGAAGACCTTCTCGACGTGTATCGCATACGCATGGGAAAGCTGCGCCTCGAGATGGCATGCGTGGACCTTGGGCCCCTCGTATCGCGAGTGAGCGCCGCCATGGCCGCCACGATGCCGTCGGTGTGCGTGCGGCTGGACATTCCCGCCGACGGCACCCTCCGCTGCCATGCGGACCCGATCCGGGTCGAACAGATCGTCAGCAACCTCGTCGAGAATGCACTGAAGTTCGCCGGTACACGAGGCACCGTGCATGTGCGGGTGACCGTCGAAAAAGGGCATGCGCGGATCGTCGTGACCGACACCGGCCGCGGCATCGCGGGCGCAAGCATGGAGGGACTCTTCGAACTGTTCGCCCGGCACGAGGGCGGCACCGTTGGAAACGACGCGGGCATGGGTATCGGCCTGGCGGTGGTGAACGAGTTGGTGAACGCGCATGGCGGCCGTGTGCGTGCACATTCAGCCGGCGCGAACCGCGGCGCGGAATTCAGCGTGTGGCTGCCCCTCGCCGACACGGCGGTTGCCGCGACAACCCCGGGAACGCAGGGCCTCGCGGCCACGCCGTCCGTTCGCGCGGCCGCCCCGAAGGGGCGCCGCCGAAAGACGCGGCGCGGCACCCCGCCCGTACGTACAAGCATATGAGCCCGCGATCTGCTTACATGGCGGGATCAGACAGCCGAGGGGCCACACCGATGCAGAACATCCTCTTGCAGACCACGATCGAAGGCGACAGCGACGACTGGCACATCGGCCGTTTCAGTCTCCTGAAGGCATTCCTCGAGGAGATTCGCGACGAGCGCGGAGAGCGGGCGTTCCGCGTCACCGCACGCAACCGCGATCCGGTCGGACGCGACGACTCGGTGCTGTCGCGACTCGACGAATCCGATTACGAACAGCTATGGCTGTTCGCCGTCGACGTGGGCGACGGTCTGACCAGTGAAGACTGCGCGGGCATCAGCCGTTTTCGTCGCAACGGTGGCGGCATGCTCGTCACGCGCGACCACATGGACCTGGGCAGCTCCATCTGCAGTCTCGCCGGCGTCGGCGCCGCGCACCATTTCCATTCGCGCAACCTGGATCCGGACACCAGCCGCCACCGCATCGACGATAACGTCACCACCGACATCTCCTGGCCTAACTATCACTCGGGCGCCAACGGCGATTACCAGAGGGTGGAACCGGTCGGCGAGGTGCACCCGGTCCTGCACGATCCGGACGCGGCCGGCGGCGTGGTCGCCTTCCTCCCCGCGCATCCGCACGAGGGTGCCGTGGGCGCGCCGCCCGACGACCCGACGAGCCGCGTCATCCTCAAGGGTCGCAGCCAAAGCACGCAGCGCGACTTCAACATCGCCGTGGCGTTCGAGCAGTCCGGGCAGGGTGGCCGCGCCATCGCGCAATCCACCTTCCACCACTTCGCCGATTACAACTGGGACCCGGCGATGGGCTGCCCTTCGTTCGTCTCGGAAGCGCCGGGCGATGGGTTGCGGCAATTTCCCGAGGCACTTCGCTCCACGAAGCGCTACGTACAGAACGTCGCCCACTGGCTGGCCGGCCGGGCATAACCATGAGGTACGGGCCATGAAGATCGTCGTCGTCGGAGGCAGGGGGCTGGTCGGGAGGAACATCGTCGAGCGGCTTCGCGCCGCGGGCCATGACGTGTCCGCGGTATCCCGCGCCACGGGCGTCGACGTGATCACGGGCCAAGGCCTGGCCGAGTGCATGGTGGGCGCGGAGGTCGTGGTCGACGTGACCAACTCACCGACCTTCGACGACGAGGCAGCCTTCCTCTTCTTCCGCACGGCCATCGTCAACTTGCTGGAAGCCGAACTCAGGGCGGGCGTGCGGCACCACGTCACGCTGTCGATCGTAGGCACCGAGCGGCTGGAAGACAGCCATTATCTTCGTGGCAAGGCCTTGCAGGATCGCCTGATCAGGGCCTCCGGCATCCCCTTCACCATCGTGCACGCGACGCAGTTCTACGAGTTCCTCGTCGCCATCATCACCAACGCCATGCGCGAACAGACGATACGCCTGTCGCCCGCCTTCATCCAACCCGTGGCATCCGACGACGTTGCCGCGTTGATGGCCGCGCTGGCGGTCGGCGAGCCGTTGAACGGATCCATCGAGATCGCCGGGCCGGAGCGCGAACGCATGTCCGAACTGATCCAGCGCTTCGTGCTCGACCTGGAGTCTCCGTGCGACGTGCAGTCGGATATCCACGCACCCTACTTCGGCGCCGTGCTCGACGAACACAGCCTCGTGCCCGGAGATGGCTCGCTGCAAGGCGATATCGGCTTCCAGCAGTGGCTGGAAAGATCGGAGTTCTCGCGCGTCGGCTGGTGAGCCTGCGCTATACCGCCTCTTGTGGAACCGCGACTACACCCCGGGCGGGTTCGAATCGATGACTTTCACCTTCCCGCCCGTGGACGACGGCTGGATGCTTTCATCCGTGGCCAGCAGCACCGAGCCCGGCGACAGCAACGGCAATACCTTTTCCATGAATTCCCTCGGCACGGCCACGCGGTCCACCAGCGCCTCGTCCACGACCTTGCCGGCTTCGTCGCCATGTCCCGGGATGCCGATGGTGATCCAGTTCGGCATGCGCAGGCCCGCGCGATTCGGCGCATCGGGCATATAGCCCGCCGCGACGATGAAGGCGTGCGTGCCGGTGAGGGGATCGGTCACTTCCACCTTGCTGCGGCCGATCTCGATGCCATTGCGGAAGACGAACACCGTGCCGTCGGCCACGCTCATCACCATGGAAATGGGGCCGGCCGGGGACGCCTCGGGCGTCCAGCGATAAAGCTCGCCCGAGGGCAGCGGCGCCAGGTCGAGATCCGCGCCGTTGCGCGGGTCGATGGGAATCACCGCGCTAGGATGCACCACGGTGACGGGCGCGGTGCCCTGCTCCGCCACCACCACCGTCATGCCCATGTTGGTGGCATCGAACAACAGGCGGGCGAACTCGGTGGGCAGGTGCACGCAACCGTGCGATTCCGGGTAGCCGGGCAGTCCGCCGGCGTGCAGAGCGACGCCGTCCCAGGTCAGCCGCTGCTGATAGGGCATCGGCGCGTTGTCGTATTTCTTCGAGTGGTGGTCCCTGTCTTTCTGCAGGATCGTGAAGACGCCCGTGGGTGTTTCGTGCCCTTTCTTACCTGTGCTCACCGTGGTGACGCCGATAAGGACGCCGTTGCGGTACGCATAGGCACGCTGCTCGGTCAGGCTTACGATCACCGCCATCGGGCCGGCACCGACCGGACGCCCGCCCCATATCCACTCACCGGGCTTCAGCTCCGCGGGTGGCGTGTCCGCCGGGCTGGAGGTCTTGGCACCCCAGACAGGCACGCTCGCGGCGGCCGAGGTGGCCAGCGCCAGGGACAGTGCGATGCCGATGAGCAGGCGTTTCATGAGCGCTCCTATTCGCGGATGCGGGGAGGTTAGCGGCTGGATATCCATCCTCGCCAGGAGGCGATGGCCCTGGTTTGGCCGTTCTGTCGATTTCGGGGCCATCCGTTCGACGCATGGTCAGAGCCCCCACAAACCGGTGATACCGATGTCCCTGAAACTCTATGCCCACCCGTTCTCGTCCTACTGCCAGAAGGCCCTGATCGCCCTCTACGAGAACGGCACGCCGTTCGAGTGGAAGATGCTTTCGCCGGAGCACCCGGAGATTTATGCGGAGTTCGCCGAACTTTGGCCATTGAAGCGTTTCCCCGTACTCATGGACGGCAAACGGACCGTCACGGAGGCGACCTGCATCATCGAATACCTTGACCTCTACCGTCCGGGTCCGGCGCCCATGCTTCCGAAGGATCCGAAGGAGGCCCTGGAGGTCCGCGGCATGGACCGCTTCTTCGACAACTACATTTCCACGCCGCAGCAGAAGATCGTTTTCAACGCGTTGCGTCCGGAAGGACAGCGCGATGCGCACGGCGTAAGCGAGGCCCGTGAAATGCTGGAGCTGGCCTATGCCTGGCTCGACCGGCACATGGCGGGCCGGGAATGGGCGGCGCTGGAGCGCTTCACGCTGGCCGACTGCGGTGCGGCGCCGTTCCTGTTCTACGCCGACTGGACCCACCCGATCGATGCGCGCTTCCAGAACCTGCACGCTTACCGCCGGCGACTGCTTGCCCGGCCCTCGTTCGCACGCGCCGTGGACGAGGCCCGCCCATACCGTTCGTTCTTCCCCCTCGGCGCCCCCGATCGCGACTGACCGCAGGAGATACGACATGACCAGCCAACCGCTCGTACCGGCCGCCGAACTGGCGGCCCGCAGCACGTTCCGCATCCCGAACGAGAGCGCCGAGTATCGCAAGGCCCGCACGGCCCTCCTGGCGGAGGAAATCGAACTCCGCCGCCACATCGAGCGCGTGGCGGAACTGCGCCGCACCCTGCCCCCGGGCGGCGAAGTGCGCGGCGACTATCGCTTCGTGGGCGTGGACGGCCCCGTGGATTTCGCCGGTCTGTTCGGCGACAAGGAAAGCCTCGTCACGTACAGCTGGATGTTCGGGCCGCAGCGCGAACGTCCGTGCCCCATGTGCACCTCCCTGCTCAGCGCATGGGACGGCGAGGCGCGGGACATCGAGCAGAACACGGCGCTGGCCGTCATCTCCCGCTCGCCCATCGAACGCATGGTGGCCTTCGCCAGGGAGCGCGGCTGGCGGCACCTGAAGCTTTATTCGGATGCGAACGGCAACTTCAGCCGCGACTACTTCGCCATCGGTGAGAACGGCGGCGACGAGCCCGCCTTCAACGTATTCACCCGGCGCGATGGAACCGTCCGTCATTTCTGGTCGGGCGAAATGGACGGCAACACCATGGACCCCGGGCAGGACCCGCGCGGCGCGCCCGACCTGATGCCTCTGTGGACGGTGATCGACTGCCTGCCGCAGGGACGCAAGCCCTCGTGGTATCCGAGCCTGGACTATCCCGCCGGCTGAACGCCTCAGCGCAACTGGCTGTCCTTGCTGCCTCGGCGGTTGTAGCCGCTGAAGGCAGCTTCTTCCTTGTCCGCCGCTTCCTGGCAGGCGACGCAGAGGCGCACGCCCGGAACGGCCTTGCGCCGCGCCTCCGGGATCGGCTTGTCGCACTCCTCGCAGCGCTCCAGGCTGGGGCCTTTCGCCATGCGGCTGCGCGCACGCTTCACCGCGTCTTCCACGGTGGCGTCGATCTGGTCCTGTACGGCGGTATCGCCCGCCCATCCGGTTGCCATGGTTTTACCTCCGGCGCTCGGGTCTGACACGGAAAGATGGTGGCAAGCCTTTGGTTTTAAAGGCGTGACGACCGCGTGGTTCAGCCTAGCGCGGCTCGTCGTAGATGCCGAATTCCGTGATGCCCGGCTGTTTGCCTTGCACACTGAGGCGGACGCGTCTGGCCGTGGTATGCGGAATCTCGTGGAACTGGTAGGGCGCCGGCGTCGTGCCGGCGGCGAGTTCGGTCCACGCGCCGTCGCGCTCCACTTCCACCTTGTACGACGCGATGCGGCTCGCATCGCCGTAGCCCTCCGCGTGCAGCGGCTCCACGATCGAGAGCGTGTTGAAGGCAACCGGCGCATCGAAACGCACTTCGATCCACGCTTCCTCCTTGCCGCGGTCGGCAAGCCAGTAGCTGCGGAAGTTGTCGTCGAAAGCCTGGTCCGGACCCACGGCCTCGTCGCTCGCGCTTGCCCATGCGGGTTTGCCGGCGGCGAGGTCGGGCGTGGTGATCGTGACGGAGCGGCCGATCCTGGGCGCCGGGCCGGTGTTCTTCCACAGGCTGCCGATCTCGGCGAGTCTCGCCACCGCGTTGTCGTCGAAGCGGCCATCCCGATTCGGCGCCACGTTGAGGATGAGGTTGCAGTGGTTGTCGTTGAACGGCTTCAACCACTCCTCGACGATGGTCTTCGCCGATGCCAGTTCCGAAGTGGGGTAAGCCTTCTTCCAGAACCAGTCGCTTTGCAGCGTGGTGCCGGATTGCGACGGTACAGGGCTGTCCGGCGGAATCTTCTGGCCCGCGTGTTGCTCGTATTGCTTGATGTCGGTGTAGTAGAGCGCCGTGCCTGGATAGCTGCCTGCGTTATGGTCGGTGAGCAGGCAGTCCGGCTGCAACGATTTCACCAGGTCGTAGATCTCGCGATACGGCAGCTCCGCGTAGGAGATGCGCGACCACGACGCATTCCAGCCGTCCAGGATCAGCGCCGTGAGCGGCCCGTAGTTGGTGAGCAGCTCGGTGATCTGCGCCTTGATGAGCGCAATCTTTTCCGGGGTGACCGTGCGCGCGCGGATGTCCTGGCGCAGGTCGAGGATGGAAAAGTAGAGGCAGACCTTCAGCCCCGCCTTGCGGAATGAATCCACGTAGCGCCGCACGACGTCGTGCGGAAACGAGGACTGCATGACATTCGCACTGCCGGTCTTCGTGGGCCACAGGCAGAAGCCGTCGTGGTGCTTCGTCGTGAGGCACGCATAGCCCATGTTCGCGGACTTCGCCGCCCTGGCCCACTGGTCCGTGTCGAGGTGCTTCGGGTCGAAGAGCTTCGGCGACAACGTGGGATCGCCCCATTCGCGTTCTTCGAACGTGGCCATGTTCAAGTGGATGAACATGCCGAAGCGAAGATCGAGGAACGCCTGTTGCAGGGCTTGCAGCCTGGCCGGGTCCACGGGCACATGCCGCTTTGCCGCCGGCGCCGAAGGTGCCGCGGCCACGGCGCGCAGGGCGCTGCCCATGCCGCCGGCGAACGTTCCCGCCACGGCCAGCGTCTTCGCGAAGTCACGTCGATTCAATGCCCCACCCTCCCATGTCGTCGACCTTCGACTGTCCCCGCCACGGCGCGCGCTGTCAATGCGCGGGACCGGATTCGCCGTTCAGACATGCAAGGCACGCCGGGTCGCAACGCGGTAGGCTCGTGTCATATGGCATCGATGACCTCCCCTTCCCCCGACGCAACCGACGACGACGAGTCCATCACGTGCAGCGAGACCGCGCGTCGCTGGACATTGATCGCTGCGATCGTGGGATCGGGCATGGCATTCGTCGACGGCACCATCGTCAACGTGGCGTTGCCCGCCATCCAACAGGCGCTGGACGCCACGACGGCCGACGCGCAGTGGGTGATGGAAGCCTATGCGTTGCTGCTGTCGGCCTTGATCCTGGTGGGAGGTGTTCTCGGCGACCGCTTCGGCCGTCGCCGCGTGTTCGTCGTCGGCACGGTGGTCTTCACGCTGGCGTCGCTGGCCTGCGCCGTATCGCCCGCCATCGGCGCGCTCATCGGCGCGCGGGCGATCCAGGGTTTCGGCGCCGCGCTGCTCGTGCCCGGCAGCCTTGCACTGATCAGCAGCGCCTATCCGAAGGAACGGCGTGGTGCCGCGATCGGCACATGGTCCGCCTTCAGCGGTATCACGGCGGCGGCCGGCCCCGTGATCGGCGGTTACCTCGTCGAATACGTCTCATGGCATTGGGCATTCCTCATCAACCTGCCCCTCGGCGTCGGATTGGTCGCGCTATGCCTCTGGCGCGTGCCTGAGAGTCACGGAGCGCATGCCGGAAAGCTTGATATCGGCGGCGCGCTGCTGGCGACGGCAGGCCTTGCGGGCGTCGTGTTCGCATTGATCGAGGCGCCGACGAAGGGGTGGACATCCGGGTCGGTGCTGGCCGCTGCCGCTATCGGTGTCGCTTCGCTGGTTGCGTTCCTGCGCGTGGAACGCCGCGCGGCCGCGCCGATGCTTCCCCTGTCGCTGTTCCGCAACCGCGACTTCGCGGCAGCGAACGCCCTTACGTTGCTGCTCTATGCCGCGCTCGGCGGCAGCCTCTTCTTCATCCCGCTCAACTTCATCCAGGTGCAGGGTTATGGAGCGACGGGCGCGGGTGCCTCGCTGTTGCCGTTCATCGTGATCATGTTTTCGCTGTCGCGCTGGACGGGCCAGCTCGTCGATCGCGTGGGCGCCAGGTTGCCGCTGGTGGTGGGACCGTCGATCGCCGCGGCCGGCTTCGTCCTTTATGCGATCCCCGGCGTCGGCGACAGCTACTGGACGACGTTCTTCCCCGCGAGTTGCGTTCTCGGTTTCGGCATGAGCATCGTGGTGGCGCCCCTCACCACCACGGTCATGAACGCGTTGTCGCCCTCGCTGGCCGGTACGGCCTCCGGCGTGAACAACGCCGTCGCCCGCACCGCGGGCTTGCTGGCGATCGCCGTCTTCGGTGCGATCCTCGCGCATGTATTCAACGGCACCCTCGACGCCCGTCTCGCCACGCTCGGCCTGCCGCATGACGTGACGGCACAGATCGTGGCGCAGAAGGCCAAGATGGCCGGTATCCAGGTCGGCGACGCCACGGCGCGGAGGGCTATCGACGATGCGTTCGTCGCCGGTTTCCGCGCCGTCATGCTGGTGTCGGCGGGGCTTGCCGCGCTTTCGGCGATCGTTACCGCCTTTGCCTTGCGTGGTGGCGGCAACGACGCCAAGCGGTAAGGTTCAGGGCCAGATGCGCGTCGAGACACGGGCGTAGATGCCGCAGCGCGGGCTGGCAATAACTGTAGGAGCCGCTATAGCGGCGAGGGGAATGCAAGGCTTCGCAAAGGCGGGTGGCGCCCCACCCGCCTCCTTGTGCTCAGCGGCCGAGGCTTCCCGCGCAGTCGTCGACTTCCACGAAGGCCTTCTTGAGATCCGGCTGGGTGCCCGTGGTGCTCGAGTCGCCGCCGGCCAGCGGTGTGCCGCTGGCGGTGAGCAAGGCACGTACGCCCGTGGAGGAGAGAGCCAGGTCCTTGCTGCGCGCATAACCCAGCACACTGGCCGCGGCTCCTGCGACGATGGCGCCCGCCGCAGTCGTGCCGGTGTGGGCGTCGGTATAGCCTTCCATGTCGAATTCCCTGGGGGCGTAACGCGACTTGCCCGCCGTCGTGAATACATCGCCGCAGCTCCAGCTTGCGCTGTCGATGCGCGCACCGAAGTTGCTGGACGGCGAGCGTCTCGCATTCATCGCACAGAGCCCTGCAACCAGGACGGCACCGGAGTCCCGGTGCGCCCTGTCGAAGCGGCCGCCCAGGTCGGGATGATCGAGGTCGATACCGCTGTCCCCCGCGCTTTCGACGACGACGATGCCGCGATCGGTGAGATCGCTGATCGCGTCGAACCAAGCAGGCATGTATTCCACAGGGAGCATGCAGTTCACGGCACAGCCGGCGATCGGACCCGACGCGGCGGCGAACGCCGTCACCAGCACGTCGCCGGGTTTCAGGTAATTCCTCAACTCGGCGAAGTGGCTCACGTCGGACGATGCGTGGGCGAGCGTGGCCCTGTTAGCGATGCCTTTGATGCCGAAGCCGTTGTCGACCGCCGCGAGAATCCCGGCGGTCGCCGTGTTGTTGTGGTCGATGCGGTAATCGCCGAAGTTGCGAACGGATTGCGGAAGGTCGGAATGGGCCGGATCCCACGCGCCGGGCTCCATGGTGACGATGTTGACGCCTTCGCCCTTGCCTCCTGGCTGGCGTGCGGCATAGTGGGCGTCGACGCCGCCGAGCATGTACACACCATTGCGGGCGTCGGCCGGGTAGAGATAGAACTGCCGGAACGAATAGTCATGCCATGCTCCCGCGGGAAGGGGCTCGAGCGACCTGCCCCTTCGGCCGACGGCGGAATCCGGTGCGCCAGGCACTACCGGCGCGAGTTCGGGATAGGCGAGTTCGACATCGTCCCGCTGCGCGAAGCTTGCCACCACACGATTCACATACGTCCAGTCGTCCTGCCGATCCTCGGGGATGGCAATGCGGAAATAGCGCCGGAGGCCATGCGGATCGTGCCGGTTGTCGGCGAGGGCATCGCTGAAGAGCGGGGCGGCGTCCAGCTGTTGCAGCATGGGATCGGACATGTCTTCGAGGCGTAGCTGTCGCCCGTGCCGCCCCGCCGCGCTTTCACGGACCTTGAATACAACTGCCCTATAGGAACCACCCGCCACGGCGGTGATCCGGGGGCCGCCCGCATGCGCCGCAACGCGTGGTGCATTGGATACTTCCGATGCAAAGAACGGACACATCATTTCCTGCGGCTTGATACGGGCGTCTACCAGATCGACCACCGCCTGGACGCGGCCGTCATAACCCGCACCGGCGAGCGTGCCGGTGCGCAGGTTGCCGCCCGTGGTGACCGGCCCGGTGACGACGAGTTCCACCTTGGCGCTCCCCAGCCGCGACTGGAAGATCCACCTGATGTAGGCCGACTCGGGCGCGGTGTAGTACGAGTCGCCGTAGTCGAATGAGACGCGGACGCCTATCCCTGGCACATTGGTCTCATAGACGCCGTTGCCGACGACGCTGGGCGTCTTGAACAGATTCAGTGTCGAAGTGCGGGTGGGGTAGAGGCATTTGATGTCGTGCGACTGGCGGGGCGTCGCGGTGCGCTCTGCGAGCACCGTGCCGGGCTTGGCATCGGGCGGCACGGTGACCAGCCCGAACGACACCTTCTGCGGTGCGCCCTGGTACGGGTGGGACAGGCATCCGGTGCCATAGGCCTGGCCGGTCAACAGAAGGAAGGGGAGAGCCAATGTGGAACGTCTTGCGCGGGCGGATCGCATCATCGTGTCCGTGTGGGGTGTGGGACACCCACTGTGCCGATGCGCGGCCGGGTGCAGCATCGGCCTCTGCCGGAATGCGCGACGGAACACGTCGCGCCGATCCTTCGACACGGCGCGGGCACTGCCGTCGGCATAGTGCGCATCAGCGGTAGGCGACGTTCACCGTGATGTGCGCGTTGGCGGAGCCCGGCGCCAGCGGGCGACCCGTAGTGCGGTACCGCGCGCGGAACCCGCACACGTCGCAGTAAGGCCACACGCGCAATTCCAACGGCCGCGGGTCGTTGGGTACGAGGTGCGTGTCGAGGTAGTCCGCACGAAGTTCGACGGCCACGCCGTGCGCGGCGCCGGTGCCGTCGAGCTTGAACAGGCCAGGGTCGGCCTCGTCGGGCGCTCCGGCGAATGTCATGAGCAGGTGCGTGGCGTTGGTACACCCGGTGACGACGAGTTCCTGCGCGGCCCAACGGCTGCGCCCTACCGCCGCGAGTGTGCCGCCGTCGACCTGGCCCAGGTCGAACAGCAGGTTGCGGGTCTGGAACGAGCACGTGGGCCGTTGGGGTTCGATGCGAGTGTCGCCGAGATCCAGCGTAACCAGGGCGCGATGGTCGTAGCCTGCACTTGCGAGCCGACCGGGCGTCAGTGTTCCACCGTTGCCGATGGGCCCGATCTTGACGAGCTCTACCGAGAACGCGGCATTGACCATGGCGATGTCGGGCTTGGCCCCAAGGGGTGGTGCCTCATAGGTGTCTGTGAAGGGAAGCACGTACTCGCCGAGGCGATAATGGAAACGGACGCGCAGGCCGATACCCGGCACGTTGCTGGCATGCACGCCATCGCCCAATGCGGGGCCGACGAGAGCCCCCAGGGTGAAGGTGCGTGTGTACTTCGCGCAGAAGTGGTATTGCGAAGACGACCAGGGATCGCTTCGGCGCATGGCCAGCACCTGGCCCACCGGCGCATCGGCGGGGATCTGGACGACGCCGAACGCTATGTGCTGCGGCACGCCCTGCGCGGGCGGAAGCTTGCAGGACGCGAGGGCGGAGGATGGCTTGGGCACGGCCAGGAGCAGAAGGAGCAAGGCCAGCGGACGGGCGTATGGGAACATGGTGGGCGCATCCTGCGCGCGGGACTCCAGTCTGCCGCGTGGACCGCGCCACTCCCATACGACCCGTCTGAAAGTGCGATGACAGCCGACGCCAACATTCCACGGCGCGTTCACCCCCCGTCGCCAACCATCGCCGCATGAGCCTCCAGGACTACCGCCGCAAGAGGAATTTCGCCAAGACGCGCGAACCGGCGCCTGACGATTCCCTGCGCGAGGGCAGCCGGGCCATCTTCGTCGTGCAGCTGCACCACGCGTCGCGGCGTCACTTCGACTTCCGGCTGCAGGTGGGCGACGTGCTGCGAAGCTGGGCGGTCCCCAAGGGTCCCAGCTACGACCCCAAGGTGAAGCGGCTGGCGGTCGAAGTGGAAGACCACCCCGTGTCGTACGCCGATTTCGAAGGCGACATCGAAGAGGGTTATGGCAAGGGCCACGTGGACCTCTTCGATCGAGGGGTCTGGGCCACGAAGGGCGACCCCGAAGCGCAGATCCGCAAGGGCCACCTGGAGTTCGAGCTGTTCGGAAAGCGCCTCAAGGGCCGCTGGCACCTGGTCCGCGGCGCGCGGAAGGAGCGCCAGCCCACGTGGTTTCTGATCAAGGCGGAAGATGCCTACGCCGGCGACGTCGAGGCCGACGACCTCCTGGACGCGAAGATGCGCGAAAGCACACGCCGTGCCGCCAACACGCCGAACCTCCGTGCCGCCGCGAAGAAGTCCACCTCGCGCAAGAAGGCACCGCCGAAAACACGGCGAGTGTCACTGCCCACGCTGACCAAGGCCGCCGCCACGCTCGAAGGTGCGCGCAAGGCCAAACCGGACAACGGCTTCTTTCCCCCGCAACTCGCGCGCCTGCGCGAAACACCTCCGCAAGGCGACGACTGGGTGCACGAGGTGAAGTGGGACGGCTACCGGATTCTCACCGGGGTCGCCGGCGGCGAGGTGTTGCTGTGGTCGCGCAATGCCTTGCCGTGGAACGAACGGGCACCCGAGATCGCGCAGGCCGTGGAGGCGCTTGGCCTGGACAGCGCCCGCCTCGACGGCGAACTGATCGCCCTCGACGCGGAGGGCCGCAGCGATTTCAACGCCCTGCAACGCACACTGTCGGGCGAGGCGCAGGCGCCGCTCGTCTACATGTTGTTCGACATTCCCTACCTCCAGGGTTACGACCTTTCGCGAACGACGCTGGTGGAACGGAAGGCGCTTCTTGAACGCCTGCTCGCGCACGCTCCGCCGCACCTCTCCTACAGCTCGCACAACGTAGGCCACGGTGACGACGTGTTCGCCATGGCGATGGAACAGAAGCTCGAAGGCATCATCTCCAAACGCGCAAACGGCGCTTACCACAGCGGCCGCGGCGACGACTGGCAGAAGATCAAGCGGCTGGAGAGCGACGAGTTCGCGGTGGTCGGCTATACCCCGGCGAAGGGCTCGCGCCTTTCGTTCGGCTCGCTCCTGCTTGCGAAACCCGACACGGATGGCGGATGGAAATACGTCGGCCGCGTGGGCACCGGTTTCACTGACGAGATGCTGCGTAGCCTCGGAAAATCGCTCGCCAAGGGCGGCACGAAGAAACCGACGGTGCGCATCGATGCGGTGGATCCCATGCTGCGCGGCGCATTGTGGGTGCCGCCGACCGTCGTGGCCGAGGTGTATTACCGCGGCATCGGCAACAAGGACCTGCTGCGCCAGCCCAGCCTGAAGACCCTGCGCGTCGACAAGTCTCCCGCCGACCTGCGCGATTCCGACCGCTCGCCGCCGGTGCCCGCCGCGAAGGACGCGCGACGCCAGGGGAAGAGCGCCAGGAAAGGTTCGTCGAAAAGTGCGGCCGTCGACTCGATCGTCATCACCCATCCGGATCGCGTCGTCTTCCCGGACGACGGCATCACCAAGCAGGAGGTCGTGGATTACTACCGCGCCGTGATGCCGTGGATGCTCCCGCCCATCGCCGACCGCCCCACGTCCACCATCCGTTGCCCCGGCGGTATCGGCGCGCAGTGCTTCTTCCAGAAGCACGTCATGGCCGGCCTCGAGCATGTGGGCACGGCCAAGCTGAAGGAAGAGACCGGCGCCCAGGCCGTCTATCTTTACCCCCGCGACGAAGCCGGCCTGATCGAACTCGTGCAGTTCGGCGCGGTGGAATTCCATCCCTGGGGCTCGCACGTGGATGCGCCGGACATCGCCGATCGTGTGGTGTTCGACCTCGATCCAGGCGAAGACGTGGCGTGGCCGCGCGTGGTGGCGGCCGCGCGCATGGTCCGTGGCTTCCTGGACGAACTGGGCCTCGTTTCCTTCGTGCGCACCACCGGCGGCAAGGGGCTGCACGTGGTCGTGCCACTCAATCCTGGCGCCGACTGGGACACCGTGAAGACCTTCGCCCGTGGCTTTGCCGAAGCGATGGCGGCACTGCATCCGCTGGAGTTCGTCGCTACCGCCACGAAGCGCTTCCGCCGCGGCAAGATCTACGTGGATTACCTGCGCAACGGGCGCGGCGCCACGGCGGTGGCCTCGTACTCGCTGCGCTCGCGGCCGGGCGCGCCAGTGGCCGTCCCCTTGCGCTGGGAGGAGCTGGGCAAGGTGAAATCCGGCAATGCCTTCGACCTGCGCAGCGTGCCGAAACGCCTTGCCCGGTTGAAGAAGGACCCGTGGGAAGGCATCGATACGGTGAAGCAGGACCTGGCATCCGTGAACGAGAAGCTGGGCGCCTAGGCACGAACCGCTGCCGAAGATGCGACGGCATCGCCTGTACACTGCACGCTTCGCCGACCGGCCCGACCCCCATGCTCGCCTCCCTTCCCACCTTCCTGCGCGTTCCCCTCGTCTGTGTCCTGCTGTTCGTCAGCACCCTGCTGCACGTGCTGCCCTTGTTCGCATTGACGCTGCTGCGGCTGCTGCTCCCCTTCGCTCCCTTGCAGCGCGCGATCGGCGCGGTGCTGGTCCGGATCGCGGAAAGCTGGCTGGGGATCAACGGCTGGCTCTTCGGTGTCTTTACCCGCACCCGCTGGGTGGTCGACGGCGTGGACGGCCTGGCGCTGCATGAGAATTTTCTTGTCGTCTGCAATCACCAGAGCTGGGTCGACATTCCCGCCTTGCAGAAAGTGTTCAACCGGCGCATTCCCTTCATGCGCTTCTTCCTGAAAAGCGAACTGATCTGGGTGCCCCTGCTGGGGCCGGCATGGTGGGCGCTGGACTTCCCTTTCATGAAGCGGCATTCGCGCCAGGAACTGGAAGCGCGCCCGGAGTTGCGTGGCAAGGATCGCGAGGCCACGCGACGGGCTTGCGAGAAGTTCCGCCACCTTCCGGTGTCGATCATGAACTTCACCGAGGGCACGCGTTTCACCCAGGCCAAGCACGACATGCAGAAATCGCCCTACCGGCACCTGCTGCGGCCCAAGGCCGGCGGCATGGCCTTCGTGCTCGATGCCATGGGCGACGCGATCCGCGACATCCTGGACGTGACCATCGTGTATCCGGACGGCCCGGGCACGGCCATGGACATGCTGGCGGGCCGCATCCGCGAGGTGCGCCTGCATGCGCGCCGGCTTCCCATCCCGCCGTCGTTGCGCGGCGATTATGAAAACGATGCGGTCTTCCGCGAACGGTTTCAGGCCTGGGTAAACGAACTCTGGGCCGAGAAGGACGCGCGGATCGACGCGATGCTCGGAAGTAACCCGTAGGAGCCGCCATGGCGGCGAGACAAGATTGCGACGTCATGGCGAGGTTGCCTCGCCGCCGTGGCGGCTCCCACAGGGGGCGCGGCAGAGCCCGTTACTTGCGGGCCTCTTCCGCCAGTTCCTTGGCCAGGCGCTGCCGGCCCGCTTCCGCATAGGTCTTGCAGGTCTTGCCCTCGGCCTGCTCCGGATGCGGCGCGATCAGGATGTCGCAGGGCAGTGCCGCCACGCGGTCGAAAGTCTTGCGGAAGGCCGCGACGAATTCGGGGTGGTCGCGGTAGCGGTAGCCCTTGGCGGAAAGCGCGCTAAGGCTGTCCACGTAAGCGATCGACTTGCACGCGTTGCCTTCGCACGCGGTCCATGTCCACGCCGTACCACCCACCGTATGCCCGGGCGTGATGTGCGCCGTGAGCGCCAGCGGCCCCACGCGCACGACGGTTCCGTCGGCAATATCGCCCACGGCGGCGACTTTCGGGAACAGGTGAACGTCGCCGTACTGCGGATCGCTGGGGTCGTCGCCACCCATGCGCAACGCCTTGGCACCGGCGGCCGTCGCGCGCACCGTGGCGCCACTGTCTTTCGCGAGGCCCGCGATGCCGCCGGCATGATCGAAATGGGTGTGGGAATTGAGAATGACCTTGATGTCCTCGACCCTGAAGCCGAGTTTGCGCACGTTGGCCTCGATCTGCGCCACGTTTTCCTCCAGCGGCACATCGATCAGCACGTGGCCCTGCGGCGACGTCACGAGCACGGATGAAACGCCCTTCGTGCCCACGTAATACGTGTTGCCGTAGATGAGGTGTGGTTCCACCGCCTGCGTCCAACTGGCGGTATCGACGGCGAAGGCGGGCAGGGCGGTGCAAGCGGCGAGCGCTAGCAAGGTGCGGCGCATGGAGTTTCTCCTTTGATGTCCCGCCGGAGAATAACCAGCACTCCGGGCCGACCCAAGGTCTCGCTTATGGCCATTCCATGGCAAGCGCGCGGAGCACTGCACCTGACCTGTGTGGGAAGCGCGCTGGCGCGCGAAGGGACTTGCCGCAAGCACCCTTCGCGCGCCAGCGCGCTTCCTGTCTCTTATACACATCT